>JAUXOH010000361.1 GCA_030682505.1 Candidatus Didemnitutus sp.
ATTGCGCGGCCAAAATGCCAGGGTCAGGACAGCAATATCACCGTTCTTCGGTTTGACCGTGAGGATCTGGCCATCGGTGCTGTGCCAGAATTGGTTTTCGTTCATGGGATTGGACAGGTTGGTGATCCTGACGGAAGGTGACAAGCTTGAGATGGGTGAAGGGGGGGAGCGGAATTTCGTGAAAATCAACCCGCCAAAGGGATTGATTTTTTCTCCCCGGCTGCGCAACGTCCCCACTTTTAACGGCACAAAAGTGCCCGGGCCGTTATCTAATCGGGCACATTCAACCCTCATGAAACTCTCTCAAACCCTCTGTGCTGGCCTTTGCTGTCTCGGCTTGCTGATTGCCGCTTCTGCGCAGCAGAACCCGGTTAAATTCGAACTGCCCCAGGTGGGCAGCGGTGCGACCGCGGCCCCCGCCGCCCAAACCACTTCGGCTCCGGCAAAAACCGCTCCCGTGGCAGCTGCCCCGGTGAAATTCACTGAAGCCCAACTCATGGAAGTCTATGGCTGGATGGTCGGCGCCCGCATGAATCTCGCCGAACTCGAATTCACGCCGGCTCAACTGGAGTCGATGGCGAAAGGACTGGCGTTGGCGGCTGCCGGCCGTCAACCGAGCTACGATGGCGAGCAGGTTGGCCCGCAGTTGCAGGCGATCCTGGCGAAGAAGCAGGAAAATTTCCTCCTCAAGGTTCGCAACCAAAACATGGCCGACACCGCCGCGTTCTTCACCAAGCTGAAGGAAAACAAGGCCGTGAAGGAACTTTCCGGCAGCGGACTGCGCTACGAAGTGATCAAGGAAGGCAAGGGTGCCGTCGCGAAGAAAGGCCAGCTGGTGAAGATCCACTACACGGGCTCGTTCATCAACGGCCAGATCTTCGACACCTCTTTGCAGGCTCCGGAAGGCCAGGCGCCCGCGCCGATTGAAGCGCTCGTTGAAGATGGCGCACTCATCGACGGCATGTTGGAGGCACTGCTCAAGATGCCCGTCGGTTCCAAGTGGAAACTCTACATTCCGCCGCACCTCGCCTACGGTGACGATGGCGCGCAAGGCATTCCACCCGCCGCCACGATGATCTTCGAGGTCGAAGTCTTCGGCGTGCAGGATGCCCCGAAGCAGCCCGCCGACGCGAAGAAGTAAACGACTTCCGGTCTGCTCTTTTCCTCCCGCGCCCTCCCTCATCCGGAGGGCGTTTTTCTTGGCCCTATCTTTTCGCCATGACGGCCCGCAAATCCGCGAGGAAGGCCTGCACGGCCGCCGGCTGAGTCGCCCATGAGGTCATCAGTCGGTAACCGTGTTCGCCGATGAAGCGATAGAATTGCCAGCCTCGCGCCCACATTGCTTCCACGACGGGCAGGGGCAACTCGACGAAGACGCCGTTGACTTCGGGCTCCGCCAGAAATTTCACGCCCGGAATCTCTTTCATAGCGGCGGCAAGCTGGGCCGCGAGCGCATTGGCGTGGGCCGCGTGGTGCAACCACGCTCCGCCCGCCAACATGCCGCACCACTGCGCCGAGGCGAAGCGCTGCTTGGACTCGAGCTGGGCGCTTTGCTTCACCCGGTATTCAAATTCCCGCGCGTGCTCCGGGTTGAAAAACACGATGGCCTCCGTGTTGTGCATGCCGCTCTTCGTGCCGCCGAAGCCCAGCACGTCCACTCCCGCCCGCCACGTCAGGTCGGCGGGAGAATGTCCCCGCGCCTGCAGGGCGGCCGCTGCATTGGCGAAACGGGCACCATCCATGTGCACCGCCAGACCGTGCTCGCGCGCGACCGTGGTGAGGGCACGAATCTCTTCCGGCGCATAGACTGTCCCCCACTCGGTGGACTGCGTGATCGAAAGCGCGCCGGGCTTGGGGAAATGTACCCCGTGTCCGCGGGCCAGTACGGGCACCAGATCGGCCGCGCGAAGCTTTCCGCCCGGGCCCGCGATGGGCAGCACCTTGGATCCTCCGGTAAAGAACTCAGGGGCGCTGCACTCATCGGTGTCGACGTGTGAGAAATCGTGACAAAGGACACTTTGGTAACTGCGGCAATAGTGCGCGAGCATCAGGGCGTTGGCTGCCGTGCCATTGTAGACGAAGAAGACCGCGCAATCGCGTTCGAACACCTCGGAGATGAGCTGCTTCGCCCGGGTGGTCCAAGGATCGTCCCCATAGGAGGGGGTGGAGCCGTGATTGGCAGCGCTGAGCGCGGCCATAGCTTCGGGGGCGATGCCCGCCGTGTTATCACTGGCAAAGGTGTAGTCGGGCGAAGCGGACGCAGGCATGGCGCGAGGGTGCGGGTTTTGACACAGCTTGCCGAGCGCGAAGTGGAACCGCGCTTGCCCCGCGGGGCGGGCGGGTATTCGTTCAAGCAGATGGAAACCTCGCGCGTGAACCTTTACCTCGTCGGCTTTACCGGCACGGGCAAAAGCACGGTGGGCCGCCACGCGGCACGCGCGCTCGGCTATGATTTTGTCGACAGTGATCTCGCGGTCGAAGTGGCCCATGGCAAGTCGATCGCGGAAATTTTCGCCGGGGAGGGGGAGGGAAAGTTTCGCATGCTGGAGCGCGAATTCGTCGAACGGGGCCATCCGGCAACGGGCAGCGTCGTGGCCTGTGGCGGCGGGTTGATCGTGCCGGACGGCATGCTCGAATTGGTGAAGGCCCGCGGGGTGACGATCTGCTTGCACGCACCCCTCGAAACCGTGCTGCAGCGCACGGAACGAACGGTGCACCGGCCGCTGTTGCAGGGCGAAAACCGGGCGGAACGCCTGCGCACGCTCTACGCGGCCCGCGAAGAGCTTTATCGTCGCACGGGCACGATGGTGCTGACGGAAGGCCGCCCGATGCGCGAAATCGTCGCGCACGTCCTGCGGGTGTATCGCGAAGAAGCCGGCCATTGGCGCGCGCCATCGCCATGAGTGTGAGCGCGCCGGCGACCCTTGACCGCGAACAGCGCGAATTGCTGCGCGCACGATTGCGGGCGATCGGATTTGACGAGGTGCATTTTGCGCAAGCTGCGCCGGCCGGCGGGGCGGCACTGCGCCAATGGCTGGACGCACACCACCATGCCGACATGGCGTGGATCGAGCGCTCCGCAGAAAAGCGCGGGGACGTGGAGCGGGTGCTCGCCGAGGCCCGCAGCGTGATTGTCTTGGGTGTGAATTATTGGTCGGGCGCGGCGGTCGATTCGCGCCGGCGAAAGGGGGGCGCACCCGCTTGGGCGCGCTACGCCGTGCATGAGGACTATCATGACACGATGAAGCCCGGTCTGATCGCAGCGGGCAAGGCGGTGGAGGAAATCGCGGGACTCACGGGTGCCGATTATCGCTGCTATACCGACACGGGGCCGGTGCTGGAACGCGGCTGGGCCGCGCGAGCGGGACTCGGATTCCGGGGCAAGAACGGGATGCTGATCTCGAAAATACACGGGAATTGGTTGTTTCTTGCCACGCTCGTGACGCGGGCCGTGATCGAACCCGATGATCCGTTGCGCAAGCATCTGCACACCGGCGCCGACGAGCCGGCGGGCTTGTTGTGCGGGAAATGCACCCGCTGCATCGATGCCTGCCCGACGTCCGCGATCCTTGAGCCAGGCAAGGTGGATGCGCGGCGTTGTATTTCCTATCAAACGATCGAGAACAAGGGGGTGATTCCCCGGAAACTGCGCGCGGGCATCGGTGATCGTGTTTATGGCTGCGATATCTGCCTCGAGGTTTGCCCGTGGAACCGATTTGCCCAGGAAGGCCGCAAGTTGCTGCTCGTGGCGCGCCATGACCTAGCCGGGGTCAGTTTGCGCGATTTGTTGGAATTGACGACCGAGGGCTATGTGACGTTGTTTCGCCGCACGGCGGTGAAGCGACTGAAGCTGACGGGACTGTTGCGCAATGCCTGTGTCGTCGCGGGGAATTCCGGCGATCGATCGCTGGTGCCTTCCCTGGTGCGGCTGGTGGCGCATGCCTCACCGTTGGTGCGCGCCCATGCGGTGTGGGCGGTGCAAAGGCTCGCGGGCGCGGAAGCAGTCGATCTCCTCGCGACGACGCGAGCCGGGGAAACGAATGAGCAGGTGCTGACGGAATACGCCGAGGCGGAGCCGCGCGGGTAAACGAGTGATGGTTCAGCTGCTCTTCTGCGCCCCGAAGAGGGCGCGCATGCGCTCCGTGAAGAGAGCCGGCGGGCGAACCGGCGCGCCCTGGTGGTTGATGAAGCCGTGCACGGTGAACCCCGTCACCAGCAACTCGTCGTCGCGTCGCACTTCGTAGTCGAGTCGGATGCGCAGGAGCGGCTTTTCTGCGAGCGTCGTGACGACGGTGACATTGTCGTCGTAAACCGCCGGGCGCAGATATTTGCAGCCGACTTCGATGACCGGCAGGCGATACCCTTGGGTTTCGAGATTGCGATAGACGACGCCACATTCCCGGAGCAATTGGGTGCGACCGACTTCGAACCACGCGAGGTAGTTGCCGTGATAAACGACCCCCATCATATCCGTCTCGGCATAGCGGACATTGATCTGCGAACGGGAGACAATCATGGCAGGGGTTAGAGTGGGGCCGGAGAGTCAGGTTGTCCAAACATGGTTCGGGCTGCGTTGTCCCAGGTATGGCTGAGCGCACGCGTGCGACCGGCGTCGCCCAAGCGATGGCGCAAATCAGGATCATTGATCAGTCGGGCGAAAGCGGCGGTGAGGGCTCCGGGATTTTCAGGCGGAACCAGTAAACCTGTCTCGCCATCGCGCACGGCTTCCGGAACGCCACCGATCGAGTGCGCCACGACCGGCAGTCCGTGGGCGCCGGCTTCGAGATAGACGAGGCCGAACCCCTCGACGCTGAACTTGTGGGGCATGCTCGTCATCGCAAAGATGTCGGCTTGGGCGTAAAGCGCCCCGAGTTGTTCGTCCGGCACATCGCCGAGAAATTTCACCGGAAATCCGGCGTCGCTTGCGGCCGCACGGAGCGCGGGCTCGTAGTTTTCCTTCCCGTGGGCGCCGACCAACCAGTATTCTAGGCGGGCCCGAACCGGGGAGGGGAGAGCCTTGAGCGCTTCGAGCACGCGCAACTGACCTTTGCGGGGATGAATGCGAGCGACCGTCAAAATAATGATGCGTTCCTCCGCCGGTTTCGTCACCGGGGGGGGCATGTGAACAAAATCTGCACGCAAGGCACCGGGGGTCAGCACCACTTTGTTGGCCGTGTTGGGGAAAAGATCGACCAGCAGGCGTTCGGCATAGCGACTGACCACGCTGATCCGGTCGGCTCGGGCGAACAGCCGGCGCGCGCTCCATCGGGTGAGGGGACGCATTGCCAGCCGCAGGATCTCAGAGCCGTGCAAAGTGATGTGGAGACGGGCGGGTGGCAGGATGTCGAAGAACTGCAGCAACAGCATCGACAACAGGGGTCCGGGCTCGGAGACGTAAAGGATGGCGTCCTGCCATTGGTCGCGGTGAGCCAAGAGATAGCGGGCCATCCGCCACTGGTTCATCAGCCCGTGTGAGCTGTCGATGCTGAGACGCCGAACGGTAAAAGGCCAATCTGGCTCGATCGTTCCGTTGGTGAGGGCTGGTGCCCAAACCTCGGTTTCCCAACCGGCACGGGCGGCAGCAGCAGCCATTTCCGCGGTGTAAACCGCGATTCCACCGCGATGGGGATAGAACTCGTGGGTGACCGCAATGAGTCGCTTGGTCGGCTGAGGGGGCATGTAGGAGGGTCTGCTTTAGGGGCGGCAGGCCTCATGGGGCCAGCGAATATTTGCTGGAACGGTCCAGCCGCTTCCCCGGATCAGACCGGGAGGGGGGTGTTTTGGGGCGGGATTTTGGAGTTTACACTCTCCCAGCGGCTCTCCTATTCATGGCTGAATGGCAAAGGCAGTTTCTAACTCATCCGGATTTCAACTTAAGCCGTTTACTCCGGAAGATGACACCAATCTAAGGGAGTCTCTTAAACGCTGCTCAGCGGCGACTTACGAGTCGGCTGCCCAATTCCGAAAGACAGGCAATACCGAGCATCTACCAGCCGTCGTTCTCGGTATTATTGAACGCTTCGTCGAACCTGACCTGCGAGCCAAGCTTCGGGACGCAGATGATGACCTGCGCATCATCGAGGATTTGGGGATCGATTCACTGACGATGATGGAAATCGTCATCCTCGTGGAGGACGTCCTGCAGATGTCCATCAACAATGAGGAACTCCGCCATCTGCGCACCGTCGGTGACGTGAAGACTTTTATCGAATGCAAGGTGCGCGGCATGCCGTTGCCCAAGCCGACCAAGTTCCTTCCGATCGAGCAAATTGCCTCGATCATGCCGATCCAGCCCCCGTTTTTGTTTCTCGGAGAAGCGTCGATCAGCGCGAACGGCGCCAACGCCAAATACAAGATCAGCGGTCAGGAATTTTTTCTTCAAGGCCACTTCAAGGACAACCCGGTTCTGCCGGCCTCCATCATGCTTGAGGCACTCGGGCAGCTGGGGGTGCTGTTTCTCCTTGAGGGCCAGGTTGGCGAAGCGGGCAAGACGGTGGATCCGAAGATGATTTTTTTCACGTCTTGCGAAGGGGTGCGCTGCCATCGCGTGTGCCGCCCCGGCGACGTGTTGAGCCTCTCGATCAAGCCGAAGCGTCTGAAACTTCCGCTCGCAACGTTCGAGGGCCAGATTCGCGTTGGTCAGGAGAAGGCTGCGATTGCCGAGGAAATCACGCTCACCTTCGCCTACGCCGAGGAATCGGCCAAGCCGGTTGAAACGCCGATCCTGCCGGCAGCCGCGGCGGCCGAAAGGGTGGAAAAGGACGGAACGCAGCCCAAGGCGGTCAACGCCTGAAGGCAGCTTGGCCCATCTCTGGATACACGGTCCTGTTGACCACGGGGGGGGAAACGGTTTCATTGCGGAAACGCGTGCGCTTGCGATTGCGGCGTGAGCACCCACTTCATCTTTAATGCGGAAAGTTTACATCACTGGTATCGGCTTCATCACGAGCATCGGCAACGACATTGCGACCGTAACGGAAAGCCTGCGCGATTTGCGCCATGGCATGGTGCGTTACCCTCCCTTTCAAAAGCCGGATATTCCGGTGAAGGTGGCGGCGCCCATCCAAGATTTTCAAACCGACAGCACGGATGCGGAGGACTGGGTTTTTCCGGCGCGCTATGCCATCCGGCGCGAGCTGGTGCGCGGCATGGCTCCGCATGGGGTCTACTCCTTTTGCGCCATGCAGCAGGCGGTCGAGGATGCGCGATTGACCGAGGCGGACTATTCGAACGCTGACACGGGCCTTTACGCCGCCTCGGGCGGCTCTCCCTTCTTGCTGGGATTCTATCTCGAGCGGATGCGCCGGTTGGGCGTCGCGCGGTGCCAGCCGCTGGGGATCGTGGCGTCGATTTCCGGGACGGTGAACTTCAATCTGGTCTCCCACTTCAAGATCAAGGGGGCATCGACGGGTTTTTCATCGGCCTGTGCTTCGTCGGCCCATGCGATCGGGTTTGCCTACGACGAGATCGTGCTCGGTCGCCAAAAGCGGATGTTTGCCGTCGGGGCGGAGGACGGAAATCTGGAGAGCATTTTGCCATTCGCCGGAATGCGCGCATTGTCGGTGCAATCTGACCCGGGACTTGCCTCGCGACCCTTTGACGTCGCCCGGGATGGTTTCGTCGGCACCGGGGGCGCCACCGTGATCGTGTTGGAAAGTGAAGAGGAAGTCGAACGCCG
>JAUXOH010000369.1 GCA_030682505.1 Candidatus Didemnitutus sp.
CAAACGAGCCGGACGCATAGCCGGTCGGTGTTTTGGCGGGACCGGCGTAGTAGACCGGATGATTCTTGAGGTAATCGGGCAGGCCCTGTCCGGCGTCGATTCGCTCCTTGAGTTTTGCATGCGCGATGTCGCGGGCGACGATCAACGGTCCGTTGAGCAACACCCGCGTCGTGACCGGGTGCCGGGAGAGTTCGGCCAGGATATCCGCCATCGGCCGGTTGAGATCGATCCGCACGCTTTGGTCGTCCTTGAACGTGCGCATCTCGGCAGGAATGAACCGGCCGGGATTCTCCTCCATCTGCTCGAGGTAGACGCCGTCCTGGGTGATCTTGGCCCGGATATTGCGGTCGGCACTGCACGAGACGCCCATGCCGACGGGACAACTGGCGCCGTGGCGAGGCAGGCGGACGATGCGCACATCGAGTGCGAAATACTTCCCGCCGAATTGCGCGCCGACGCCGCATTGCTGCGCGAGGGTCAGGACTTTCGCCTCCAGGTCGAGATCGCGAAACGCGCGACCGCTGGCATCCCCGGTGGTCGGCAGGTGATCGTAGTACTTCGTCGATGCGAGTTTCACGGTCTTGAGACACGTCTCCGCGCTGGTGCCGCCGATGACGAAGACCAAGTGGTAGGGCGGGCAGGCCGCCGTGCCGAGGAGTTGCATCTTCTCGGAGAAGAACTTCTCGAGGCTCTTGGGATTGAGCAGCGCCTTGGTCTCTTGAAAAAGATAGGTCTTGTTGGCGGAGCCGCCGCCCTTGGCGACGAAGAGCAAATCATACTTCATGCCCTCGGTTGCATAGAGGTCGATTTGTGCCGGCAGATTGGTGCCGGTGTTGGTCTCCTTGAACATGTCGATCGCCGCCGTTTGCGAGTAGCGGAGATTTTCCTTGGTGTAGCACTCGTAGACACCGCGCGAGAGCCACTCGGCATCATTCGCGCCGGTCCACACCTGCTGGCCCTTTTTGCCGAAAACGATCGAGGTGCCCGTGTCCTGACACATGGGCAGGATGCCCCCGGCGGCGATCTCGGCATTCTTCAACAGCGTGAGCGCGACATAGCGGTCGTTGTTCGACGCCTCGGGATCCTGGAGGATCGCGGCGACTTGTTCGACGTGCTTGGTGCGGAGGAAGAAATTGGCATCGTGAAACGCCTCGCGCGCGACGTAGGCGAGGGTCTCGGGGGTGACCTTGAGGATCTCTTTCCCCTCAAAGGTGGAGGTCGAAACGCCCTCCTTGCTGAGGAGTCGATAGTTGGTGTCATCCGGACCGACGGCGAACGTGTCCGTGTAGGTGAAAGCGGGCGTAGCCATGGCAACAGAGTAGGGTCAGTGCCCCGGGAAAACAAGCTGCGGCATCATTCCCGCGCAGCTATAACGCCAGGCGACCTTCAGCGTCAGAGAATCTTCAGTTTCGGCAGATCCTGGACATCGATGTATCCCATCGGCCGACCCTCCGCATCAAGGGCGAAGAGATCAGAGATCTTGTATTGCTGGAAGAGCTTGAGCGCCTCAACGGCGAGTGCGTCGGAGCCGATGGTCCTGGCGCCGCGGGTCATGGATGCCCCGACCGGCTGTTGCAGAAATTTCCCCTCGCCCTTCAGGGCACACCGCCGGAAATCGCCATCGGTGAAGATACCGGCAAGTTTGCCGTCGGCGCCCGTCAAGGCCACGGCGCCGGCCTTGGCCTTCGTCATGGAAAAAATAGCTTCTTGGATCGTCGTCTTCGTTTCGGGCAGGACGGGGCAACCTTCCCCGGTGCGCATGATGTCTTTCACCCGCAGCAAAAGGGTCATGCCAAGTGTGCCGGCGGGGTGATACTTGGCGAAATCCTCGCGGGTCAGCCCGCGGCTTTCGAGCAGGACCATGGCGAGGGCGTCCCCCAAGGCCAGCGCCGCCGTTGTGCTCGCCGTCGGGGCAAGGGCCAAGGGACAGGCCTCCTGGGGGGCGTGGTAAACCAGCCGGTAGTCGGCGCCGCGGAACAGTTCGCTGTCCGGTGTTCCCGTGAACGCGACGGTCTTGAGGCCGAAGCGCTCGAAGATCGGAAGCAAGCGCAGCATCTCGGCCGTGGCGCCGCTGTTGCTGAGTAGAATCGCGATATCGCCGGCGGCGCAAAGACCCAGGTCACCGTGCAGCGCCTGCGTCGGATCCAGAAAGGCCGAGGGCACCCCGATGCTGTTGAACGTGCCGGTCAGTTTCTGGCAGATGTGCGCCGACTTGCCGACGCCGCTAAAGATGACCTTGCGGCCGTTCCCGATCGTGCTCTCGACCGCCTGGACCACTTCCACAAAGTCGGAGTTCAAGACCCGGGCGGTGGCGTCGAGCGCCTCGCGTTCGATCAGGAGGCATTGGCGGGCCTTGGCGAGGATGGTGGCAGGATCGAGAGGCATCTGAACTTGTATTGCGGAAGGACGGCCGCAAACCTACCGTCCACCTTCTGTCATTCAACCACTTTCCCCTCGTGTTTCGCTCCGTGAGCCTCCGCCGCTTTTGTCTGCCCCCGCTCGCCGCGGTGGTTCTGCTCTGTTTGGCGGGTTGCACGGACGACAGCCGGCAGTCCTATGCCACGGAGACGGACGAGCCGTATTATCGGCAGGCCGAACAGATGAAACGCAGCAGCCGCCACCAGGAGGCGCTGCTGGCTTACCTCAAGGTAATCGAAAAACGTGGCGACGACGCTCCCGAGTCGCACCTCGAAACAGGTCTGATCTATCTGCATCACATTCGGGATCCGATCGGGGCGATCTACCATTTTCGCAAATACCTCGCCCTGCGACCCAACAGCGCCCAAGCCCCGCTGGTGCGCCAACGGATCGACGCCGCCATCCGCGATTTTGCGCGCACCCTGCCGGCCCAACCGATCGAAAATCAACTGCAGCGTGTCGATTTCTTGGCTGCGATGGACAAGCTCAAACTGGAAAACGACATCTTGAAACAGCAATTGTCCGACTACCAATCGGGCCGGGCGGTGACGGGTGCCGAGGGGGAACCCGGGGGCAACGCCAGCACGCCGGCGATCCGTGACGCCAACGAATTTCGCATCAGTGTCGACACGCTTCCCACGGTGCGCACGCGTGCTTCATCCACGCGCAGTCAACCAGCACCACCGGAGCAACCCAAGACCGCGCCGAGCCGAGCCGCGACGGCGGCGGAGACGAAGACCGCCCCGGCTGCGACGCGCGGAGGAGCACGACGACACATCGTCCAGAAGGGCGACACCCTCTCCAAGCTTTCGCAGCACTATTTCGGCAATCGCACGCGGTGGCGCGATATCTATCAGGCCAATCGCAACGTGATGAAGAACGACTCTGACCTGAAGGTCGGGATGGAATTGGTCATTCCGCAATAGGAGTCGGGGCGTCCCTTCGGTCACGGACTGAAGCGGTCAATTAAAGGTCGAATGAGTTGGCCCGCTCGTCACTTACCTCGCGGGATGGATTTTTGGGACGAAATGCTTCGTGAACCCGGAGCGACTTTTCCAAGATGAGCCGATCTTTGCCGATCTCCCGATGAAAATTTTCCGCGTCCTCTCCTTGCTCGTGTTTCCGGTTCTTCCCAGCGCCCTGTTTGCCTCGCTGGCGAGTGACCTCAGGATTGAGGAGGCAGCGAGGAACTGCTATAGCCTGCGCGTGGTGCTGTCCGATCAGGGACCGATGACCATCAGCGCTCTCAACGGAGTGGTCGCTCTCACGGGGACTGTGCGCGATTTGCAGAGCAAAGTGCTCGCGGGGGAAACGATTGCCCATCTCCGGGGCGTTGCCCGCGTGGACAATGGCTTGATCGTTTTGGGCCAGCCGCTCGAGTTTTCCGACGGTTGGATCAACCACGCCATCCGGCGTCGCCTGCTCGTGCAAGCAAACGTCAGGGCCAATTCGACGGGGATCGCGGTTGACGATGGCGTCGTCACTCTCACCGGCACCAGCGCCAGCCAGAGTCAAAAAGAGCAAACGGGGTTTTATGCCGCGTCGATCGACCGCGTCCGCTCCGTGAAGAATAATTTGGTGGTGGATGATTCAGGAACCTCCCGTCCCTCGCCGGCGGACAACGTGGACGATGCATCCATCAACACGCTCGTGAAGCACGCGCTGAGTGCGCACCGACTGGGCTTGGGCAATGACACCAGCATTCGGACCCGCGATGGCATGGTGATGATCAGCGGCATGGTGGATTCCGCTCAGGAAAAGGAAGACATCACCGCCCTCGCCCGCGAAATTCGCGGAGTGAGGACGGTGGTCAACAACATGCGGGTCCGCGCCTGACGGCGCAGCCCGGTTGGCTCACAGGCTGCCGATGGACTCGTCGAGGACCGCGAGCAGGAAGTCGGCGTCGTCCTTCGTGATGTTCATTGGCGGAGCGAAGCGGATCGTCTGACCCCAGAGGCCGCCCTTGCCGAGCAAGAGACCGAGCTCGCGGGCGTTTTCGACGACCTGGGCGCAGGCGTCCTTGGCCGGTTCTTTCGTCGTCCGGTCCTTCACAAACTCGATGCCGAGCATCAAACCGCGCCCGCGCACATCGCCGATGATCGGGTATTTGGCTTTCAGTTTGTTCAGGCCGGCGAGGATGTAGTTGCCGAGCTCGAGACAGTTTTGCTGGGTGTTTTCCTGTTCGATCACCTCGAGCACCGCCTTGCCAATCGCGCTCGAGACCGGATTGCCGCCGAAGGTGTTGAAGTGGGTCTTTTGCGCGAGCATGGCCGCGATCTTCGGCGTGGTGACAACGGCACCGAGGGGCGCGCCGTTGCCGATGCCCTTGGCCATGGTGACGATGTCGGGAATCACCCCCTGGGTCTCGAAACCCCAGAAATGAGTGCCGGTGCGGCCGAAGCCGGTTTGCACCTCGTCGGCGATGCAGACGCCACCGGCGGCGCGCACGTGTTCATAGGCGCCCTGCAGGTAGCCTTGGGGGAACTCGACGAAGCCGCCGACTCCCTGAATTGATTCCGCAATGAAGGCCGCAACCTTGCCAGGCGTGGTGTATTCAATGACCTGTTTGACGTCGTCGGCGTATTTGCGACCCGCCTCGGCATCGTCATAGCCGTACGTGCCGCGGTAGGGATAGGGTGCGATGGCGTGGTGCACCCCGAAACTGTGCGGCACATTGAACTTCCAGCCGCTGTTGGCGGTGACCCCCATGCCTGCGGCGTTGCCGCCGTGATAGGCGTTGCGCAAGGCGATGATGTCGTAGTTGCCCGTGTAGAGTCGCGCCATGAGCAGCGCCAAGTCATTGGCTTCGGAACCGGAGTTGACGAAGTAACACACCTTGAGTTCGCCGGGCAGCTTGGACGCGAGCTTCTCGGCGTATTCGCCGATGTTCGGATGGAGATAGAGTGTCGTCGCGTGTTGCAACATCTCGTTCTGCTTCTGCGCCGCCGCCACGATGTGCGGATGACAGTGGCCAACGCTGATGGTCACGATGCCGCCGAGGCCGTCGAGGTAGCGCTTGCCGGTTTGATCCCAGACCCACTGCATCTTGCCCTCCACGATCATAATCGGCTGCTTGTAAAAGATAAGGATCCCGGGACTGAGGTGCTGCTTGCGCTGGGCGAGCACCTGTTCGGCGGTCGGCCCGGTGTAAGGCGCGGGGAGGAAGGAGGTCGCAGGGAGGGGGATGGCTTTCATGAGAAGGGTGGGAGTCTAGCGGGAGGGAAGCAGTTTGCGCAAGGCGAGGTAGCAGGCAAAGGCGAGTCCGAAGCCGGTGAACCAAGCGTAACTGTAGAGGTTCATCCAGAAGGAGTCCACGCCTTCCACCGCTCTGATCGTGCCGAGAAAGCCCGGGATGTTCGGCAGAATGCCCACGATGAGGGCGATGATCGCCACCGGATTGAAGCCGCCGCGGTAGGCGTATTCGCCGTCCAGACGGTAAAGATCGCGCAAATTCAGCTCAGTGCGGCGCACCACAAAGTAGTCTGCAATGAGGATGCCCCCAATTGGTCCCAGCAACGCGCTGTAGCCGATCAGCCAAGTGAAGATATAGCCGGACGGATCGGCAACGAGCTTCCACGGCATCATGACAATGCCGATCAGGCCGGTGATGATGCCACCCGCCCGCCGGCTAATGAGATGAGGGGCGAGATTGGAAAACGAAATCGCGGGCGAAACCACGTTGGCCGCGAGGTTGGTGGTCAGGGTGGCCAGGGTCAGCGCGAACATGGCGACGAGGGTCAGCATGACGTTGTCGAAGCGCGACATCAGCTCGATCGGATCCCAGATCGTCTCCCCGAAGATAACCACGGTCGCGCTGGTGACCGCGACGCCGATGAAGGCGTAGAACGGCATCGTGGTATTCAAGCCGAGTGCCTGGCCTACAATTTGATCCTTCTGGCTGCGCGCCATGCGGGTAAAGTCGGGAATGTTGAGCGAGAGCGTCGCCCAGAAGCCGACCATGCCCGTGAGGCCCGGCCCGAAGAACTTCCAGAATTCCGCGTTGCTGGTGAACTTGGACGGCTGCCCGAGCATGGGACCAAAGCCGCCGGCCTTGAAGTAGGCCCAGCCGAGCAAGACGACGCCGATGACGAGCAGGAGCGGCGCACCCCAATCCTCCACGACGCGAATCGTCTCCATGCCGCGCCAGAAGATCCAGACATTGAGCGCCCAGAAAAGCAAAAAGCAGATGAACTGCGCGAGGTTGATGCCGGCGAAGGCGAGTTCAGGCGAATGGGCGAGGGCGGGAACAATCGCGAGGGCCAGTTTGTAGATGGCCCAACCCCCGATCCAAGTCTGGATGCCGAACCAACCGCACGCCACGATCGCGCGCAGGATCGCGGGAATATTGGCGCCGAGCACGCCAAACGAGGCGCGGGCAAAAACGGGAAATGAAATGCCATACTTGGTTCCCGCATGCGCGTTCAGCACCATCGGCACGAGCACGATCATATTGCCGAGAAACACCGTCAGCACGGCCTGCCACCAGTTCATGCCGCCACTGATCAGGCTCGAGGCGAGCATGTAGGTGGGAATGCAGACACTCATGCCCACCCAGAGCGCCGCGATGTTCCACTTCGTCCACGTGCGCCGCTCCAGCGGAATCGGCGCCAGCTCTTCATTGGAAAGGCGCCGTGTGGCAGGATCGACGGTGGCGATGGGAATACTATTGGAGGAACTGGACATGGGCTCAGCGGGGCGTGGGGAAAGCTGAAGAGGGCCGTTGGCGGTTCGACGACCTAGAAATGGCTCGGTTTGCGCTGCAGAAACTGCCCGCGTCCGAGGGTGCCGCAGAACTTGCCGTCGCGCGCCGCGACCTGTCCCCGCACGGTGACGACACTGGCGCGACCTTCGAGCGGCCAACCTTCAAACGCACTGTAGTCGACGGCCATGTGCTGCGTCTTGACCGAAATCTTTCCGCGGTAGGCCGGGTCGAACACGACGAGATCCGCATCCGCGCCCGGTTGGATCGTGCCCTTCCGGGGAAAGAGATCGAAGAGTTTCGCGGCCTGAGTGCTGGCGACATCCACGAACTGGTGCAGGTTGATCTTCCCGGTCTTGACGCCGTAGGTATAGAGCAGATTGACGCGTTCCTCGAGTGACGGAATGCCGTTGGGGATCTTGGTGAAATCGTCGCGGCCCATCGGCTTTTGTTTTTCGAAATCGAACGGCGCGTGGTCGGTCGCGACCGTCTGCACGAGGCCATCGCGCAAGCCGTTCCAAAGGACCGCTTGGTTGCGGACATCGCGCAGCGGGGGCGACATGACGTATTTCGAGCCCTCGAAGTCCGGACGCTCGGCGTAGGATTTGTCCAGCGTGAGATATTGAATGAGCGTCTCGATCCCGACGCGCACCCCGCGTTGCCGGGCGGCGATGGCCTGATCGAGCGCTTCCTTGCAGCTGAGATGGACGATGTAAGTGGCGGCGCCGGTGAGCTCGGCAAAGGTCATCAAGTGGTGCACGCCTTCCGCCTCGACGGAGGGTGGGCGGCTTTCGTGATGTTGCGCCGGGTCGGTCTTGCCGGCGGCGAGCAGCTCCTTGCAACGCTCGGCCACGAGCGTCTCGTTTTCGCAGT
>JAUXOH010000370.1 GCA_030682505.1 Candidatus Didemnitutus sp.
GGTCGCCAGCTACGTCACCTTGGATCGGGATGCGGCGGTCTTGCGGCAACACGTCATGACCGCTTCCGGCGCCGCGTGGGACACCAAGATCCAGATCAGCGTGGGGCGCGCCACCTTGGGCCCGGTGCGGGCAGGTCTTCACTTGGTCGACCACGAGCATGTCGCCGATGCCCGCCTTGCCTTGGGTGCCGTCCGCCACGCCAGCATCGGCGTCTACGAGCTCGCTTCGGGAAACGTCCAAGTCTCTCGCCAGCAGCTGTTGACTGAAACCGACCAAGCCATGCGGCAGCGCGGTTGGAGCCGGCTCCTGAGTGTGGCGGAGCAAAGGGAATCGGTGCTCATCTATGTCGCGGACGACTCCGCCAGCGATGGTCCACTCGAGCTTTGTCTCGCCGTGCTGACGGAGCGTGAGTTGGTGGTCGTCTCCGCGCGCGTCAATCCGGATGAACTTGGCGAGCTCGTCGAGCGGCACGCCGGCAAGGAACTGCGCAAGAACTTCCGGCAAACCGCGCGGCTTTAGGGGACCGCGTCCCTTGCTTCCCAAGCGACCGCGCGAAGGCGCGGCGCTTTCTTGCCTCGGTGCACCGACCGCCGGTTGCCCGCCCGTGAGGCGGTAGGTGGCGTTGGTGTTGCATCGGTGCCTCGCCCGCTTCTACAAGACGGTGTGTCCCGCGCGCTGCCGACCATTGTCCACCTCGATGCCGATGCGTTTTTCGTGTCGTGCGAGTTGGCGTTGAAGCCGGAACTGCGCGGCACGAAATGCGCGGTGGGCGGCCGGGAGCGCGGCATCATCTCCTCGGCCAGCTACGAAGCCCGCGCCTGCGGAGTCTACACCCCGATGCCGACGAAGCTGGCGCTCAAGGTTTGTCCCGAGCTGATCATGTTGCCGCATACCTCGGGTCTTTACGGCAAGGTGTCGCGGCAGATGTTTGACTTGTGCGAGACGCTGACGCCCCACGTGCAGCGCAACTCGATTGACGAAGGCTATCTCGACATCGCGCCGTGCGGTTTCAAGTCGATCGAGGAGATCACCCGGCGCGTTCGGGCCCTGCAGACGCGGATCACGGACGAATTGCAGATCCATGCGTCCTTTGGCGTCGCCACGAACAAGTTGGTGGCGGCGATCGCGAGCAAGGCGCGCAAACCGAAAGGCTTCACCGTCGTGATCCCGGGAGGGGAGGGGAAGTTCCTCGCCTCGCTCCCCATCAATGTTCTGCCGGGCATCGGCAAGAAAACCGACGAGCGAATGAAGACGGCCGGCATCCGCTTCGTGCGAGACCTCTTTACCCGCACCGAGCGCGAGCTGCGGGAATTGTTCGGGACTAACTGGCAGGAGATGCTCGCCCTGGCCCAGGGGGAAGACGATCGACCGGTCGAGACCGAGCACGATGACGCCAAGTCCTACTCCCAACAGGAGACGTTTGGGCATGACATCCGCGAATTCGCAAAAATCGAGCAGATCGCCAAGCGGATGATTGATGAGCTCATGCCGGCGATCCGGGCTGATGGCAAACGCGCCCGAACGATGACGGTGAAGATCCGCTATCCGGGCATGGAGGACAATTCCTGCGGTCGAAGCTTGAGCGAGGCGACGGATCTTGAAACATCGTTCTACGGGTTGGTCGGGCCCCTGTTGCGAGGAGCCTGGACCAAGCAGAGGTCCCTGCGGCTGGTCAGCGTGAAGTTTTCCGGCATCGAGGGAGAGCCGGCTCAGTTGGAGATGTTTTCTGGAACGGCCGAGAAAAAACGGCGCTTGGCGACCGTTCTCGACCAGCTCAACACTGGCAAACTGCCGGCCGTAAAGCACGGTCACCAGTTGGCGCCACCCGAGGCGTCCTGTGCCGACTAGTCGGGGATTGAATCGCCCGCCGAACGCCCAATTCCTGAAGCCCCCGCCATGCCCATCTACGAGTATTACAGCCCCGACACCCACAAGATCTACTCGTTCTTCGCCAAGACGCTCGCCCAGGGCCAGCGCGTCCCCCGTTGTCCGGATGCCCCGGGGGCGCGCATGGAGAAACTGCTGTCCACTTTTGCGGTGATCGGTTCGAAACCGGAAGTACCGTCCGCGGCTGGCGGAGCGACGAGCGAGCTTTCCGGCGGCGGGGACGAAGCGAGATTGGAAGCGGCGATGTCGGCGATGGAAAGCGAATTTTCAGGGGTCGATGAAAACGATCCGCGGGCGATGGCGCGCATGATGCGCCGGATGGCCGAGTTGAGTGGCGAGAAGCTTGACGAACCGATGGAGGAAGCGGTGCGCAAACTTGAAGAGGGCGCCGATCCGGACTCGCTCGAAGGGCAATTGGGTGAGGCGTTTGGTCCGGAAGGGGAGGGCACCCGCGACGCCGCGTTGTCACCCACCCCGACAGGATCATCTGCAGAGGGAAGGCACGCCAAATTCAAAGTGCGCCGCCTGCCACCGCGGCGCGATCCGAAGTTGTATGACTATGACTGACCGTTCGTTTCCGAGGCCGAACGACGGGAATGGAATCTCTTCTTGGTTCTTGGTCCACTCGTGTGCATCTTGAGGTGATGTCCCTTTCCGCAGTCGAACTCCGCATCGCCACCGCCAAGCAGGCCGTTCTCGCTGAGACCGGCCGCCTCCATGCCGAATTCGGCAAGGCGCGCGTGGAAATCAAATACGACGGCACCCGGGTCACCAATGTCGATATCGCCATCTCTGAGGCCATTCAATCGGCGATCACCACCCAATTTCCCGAGGATCAGTTCTTCAGTGAAGAACTCGCCATGACGGAGCAGCCGATTCCGGTCACGTCCCGCTACTGCTGGGTGCTCGATCCGATCGATGGCACCAACAACTACGCCAACGGCATCATCTACGTCTCCATCTCCCTGGCGTTGCTGGAGGACGGTCTCCCGATTTACGGCGTGATCTACGACATGGCCCGGCGGGTTCTCATGCATGGCGGGCCCGGTCGGGGCGTGTGGGACGACGACCAGCCGGCCAAGGTCAGCACGAAGTCGCCCCATTCGCACAGCCTCATCGGCTTTCATTCACCCGTGGAGAAAATCTACGCCGCCGAAGGCAAAAGGTTGATTGAGAATTTCAAAATCCGGGGCCTCGGCAGCAGCGCATTGCATCTCGCCTACGCGGCGGCCGGTCATCTCGAGGGCGTCGTGGAGCATAACAACCGGCTCTGGGACGTCGCGGCGGCCGCGGCCATGATTCTCGAGGGCGGAGGGGAAATCCACTACCTCACGACGCCACCGTTCCCGATGAAGGAATTCTGGCTCAAGTCCCCGCGCGTCCAATACATCGCCGGCAACGCGACGATGTGCACGCGGCTCCACGAGATTCTGGAGCGCTAAACCTGGTAGGTGATCAGCGGCTGGGGATCGAGCAACGCCGCCTTGGGCAGTTTTTCGGACAACTCGGCCATGAACCAGTCCCGCGCGGGCTGATCACCATGGGTGATGACAAGCGAGCGGGGATCGCACTGCACCGCGTAGGCAACCAATTCATCGCGATCTGCATGCCCGGAGAGCTCGAAACGCTCGATGTGGCACCGCACCTTGGCCTTTACGTTGACGGCCTCGAAAAGGAATTCGTCGCCCTTGCGGATCGCCTGCAATTTCCCGCCGGGCGTCGCGGGATCGGAGTAACCGACGAAACAGATGGAGTTGTTTGATCCGGCCAAAAGACAGGAAGCGAGGGTGTAGGAGGGCGTATGCTCCACGATCATCCCGGAGCTCACCACGTAGATCCCTTGTTGCGAAGGCTGTTTGCCCGGCACGAGATCGCGCGGAGATTTGCGCACCTTCATGTCCTTCAGGATCGTGCGGGTGAAGTGCACGAGGTTCGTCTTCTTGGCGATGTCGTCGAAGTAATCGCACAAGTCGAGCCCGAGACCGGACGCATAGATCGGAGCCTCGGCCAGTTTGCCGAACTTCCTCGCGTCGTGCAGCAGCGCCAGGATTTCCTGCATGCGCCCGAGAGCAAAAACGGGGATCAAGACCGAACCGCCGCGGGCAATGGTGGTGTTGATCATGGCGACCAACCGGACCACTTCACTGGAGCGATCCTGCCCGGCGGCACGCTCGGTGGCCCCGCGGGTCGTCTCCATGATCAGCGTATCAAACTTTCGCTGCGGAAATTTCGCCGGTCCCAGGATTCGCTGGGGCTCGAAGAGGACATCGCCCGTGAAGAAGATTTTCCGATGCTTGTGCACGATTTCCACCCCCGCAGCGCCCGCGATATGGCCGGCTGGATGAAGGGTGAATTCGATCTCGTCACTCTTTCCGGTGAACTTTTTCGGATGGTTGAAGGGATGCGCGTGAAGGCGCGGCATGATCCGGTCGATCTCCTCGTGCGTGAACAAGGGGTAGTCCATCACGCCTTTCTCCGCCCGTTCGCGGACCATCACGTTGGCGGAATTGTGGAGCATGCGGTCGATCAGCATCCGGCTGGGTGCGGTCAAAACCACCGGGGTATTCGGGTGCGCCCGCATCAGGAGGGGCAGGGAGCCGATGTGGTCGAGGTGGCAATGCGTGATGATGATCAGGTCGAGTTCGACGCCTTGCAGGGGGCTCAGGTCGGGGGCGGCCAGCTTGCCGATCGACTTGGGATTCAATCCGCTGTCGATCACGAAGTGGAAGTCACCCAACTGGCAATAAAGGGAGTTGGCGCCGATGCCACCGTCGCGATTGAGATCAATGAGCTTCATGTCGTAGCCGCCAAAGAGGCGCAGCCTCCCAGCGAGCGCAAGTTAAAGCTCTGGCCGGCGCCCCAACCCCGCGAGACTCACTCGGTTGGGATTTCCAAATCGAACCGCGGAATGCGCACAAAGATCCGCGTGCCGTGTTCATCCACGCCATGGAAACTGCCGTGCACCCGCGCATTCATTCCGGAGATATGGTAGCTATTGTAGGAAAAATGCTCACCCGGCGCGAGGCGAGGCGATACACCAACGATGCCGTCTCCCTCGATCACCAGTTGCGTGCCGTCGGCGTGTTCCACCACCCATTTTCGCCCGAGAAACGTCACGGTGCGGTCAGCTTTATTGTGGATGGTCAGGTAATAGATGAAGGCGTGCGGCCGGTCCGGCGGCAATTCAGCCGCGCCGTGCCGGTAGACGAGTTTGTCTAATTCCACCCGTAGCCCCGGTAATTCTAATGTCGAAGAGGCCATTAGCGGTTGAGGCAAGCGACGCGAGGCGGTTGCATGGCGTGACCGGAGCACTTTATGAAGCACATCGCAGAAGTCGGAAAAGAGATCGGCATTGCCGAAGAGCATCTGATGCTTTTCGGCCGAGACAAGGCGAAGGTTGCGCTCGGCGCACTCGCCAACAAGGTCCCACGAGGGCGTTTGATTCTGGTCTCGGCCATCACCCCAACGCCGGCGGGCGAGGGTAAGACGGTCACCTCCATCGGTTTGGCCCAGGGATTGCGTGCCCTCGGGAAGAACGCGGCGCTGGCTTTGCGCCAGCCCTCGATGGGTCCGGTTTTCGGCCGCAAGGGCGGCGCGACCGGCGGCGGGCGCAGCACGGTGCAACCAGCGGCGGACATCAACCTACATTTCACCGGTGATTTCCACGCCATCACCTCGGCGCACAACTTACTCGCGTCGATCATCGACAACCAATTGCACCAAAAACAGACGAAGCTGCTGCCCCACCAAGTGCTGTGGAAACGCGTGCTCGACGTGAATGACCGGGCGCTGCGTAGCGTGATGCTCAACGCCGGCGCCAAGACGGGGGAACGCAAGAGCGGCTTCGATATCACCGCGGCTTCCGAGATCATGGCGATCCTTTGCCTTTCCGATTCCATGACCGATCTCCGGACGAGAATCGACCGGATCGTGGTCGGATTTACTGACGACGGCGTGCCGATTCGCGCCGCCGAATTCAAGGCCACCGGTGCCATGCTCGCGCTCCTGCGCGATGCCATGAGACCCAACCTCGTGCAAACCATCGAGGGCGTGCCCGCTTTCGTGCACGGTGGCCCGTTCGCCAATATCGCCCACGGCTGCAATTCGGTCCTGGCCACGCGGCTGGCGTTGGCGCACGCCGATTTCGTCGTCACCGAGGGAGGGTTCGCCTTCGACCTGGGCGGCGAGAAATTCATCGATATCAAGTGCCGCCAAAGCGGATTGAGCCCCGACGCCATCGTGCTCGTCGCCACCGTTCGCGCGCTCAAGCTCCACGGTGGAGCCCTGCAGGCTGAACTCGCGCAGCCGAATCTCGCCGCGCTGGAGAAGGGTCTCTCGAATCTCGAGGCCCACGTCACCGCCGCACTGTCCTTCGGGCGGCCCGTGACGATTGCCTTGAACTGTTTTCCAACCGACACCGCCGAGGAAATGGAGAAGATTCACGAATTCTGCCGGACTCTCGGCGTGTGCTGTGCCAACTCCGAGGTCTTTGCCAAGGGCGGCGAGGGCGGTCGCGAACTCGCCTTGGCGGTTGTCGAGGCATTGCCTCCGCGAAGCACTCCGATTGAATTCACCTACGCCGACGACCTGCCCGTGCACGCGAAGATGGAGGCGATCGCCAAGCGCTTCTATGGGGCCGACGGGGTCGACATCCTGCCCGAGGCGGCGGCCAAGCTCGCGCTCTTTGAGGCCGCAGGTTTCGGGCGGTTGCCAATCTGTATGGCGAAAACGCAGAATTCGCTGTCGGACGACCCCTTGAAGCTCGGCCGTCCCCAAGGATTCCGGATCACGGTCCGTGATTTCGAACTCGCGGCCGGGGCCGGCTTCATTGTCGCCCTTACCGGCCAGATGATGCGCATGCCGGCCTTGCCCAAGGTGCCGTCGGCCGAGCGCATCGATGTGAACGAGGCCGGAGAGATTGTTGGCATCTCGGGCACGTAGCCCCGAGCGGTAATTTTGCCCTCTCCGCGAGTGTAGGACGCTCGCGGAGACTTTTCTAACTTGCCAGCGTTGCGCGGCGGTCGGCAAACAGGTGCATGGCAAAGCTCGCGCTCCTCTCCGTCAGCGACAAACGCGGTCTGGTTGAATTCGCCACGGCCCTCGTGCGCGAACACGCTTACACGCTGCTCTCAACGGGTGGCACGGCCAAACTGCTCGCGGCCGCCGGTCTGCCGGTCACCGAGGTCAGTGCGCACACGGGATTTCCCGAAATCATGGAAGGCCGGGTGAAGACGCTCCATCCCAAGATCCACGGCGGATTGCTCTGCCGCCGCAACAAGCCGGATCACCTCGCCCAGGCGAAGCAGCATGGCATCGACCTGATCGATCTCGTCGTGGTGAACCTCTATCCGTTCGAGCAAACCGTCGCGCGGCCCCACGTCGAATTCGAGGAGGCGATTGAAAACATCGATATCGGTGGACCCTCGATGTTGCGCAGTGCGGCCAAGAACCACGAGAGCGTGACCGTCGTGTGCGATCCGGCGGACTACGCGGCGGTTCTGGCGGCATTCAGCGCCGAGCCCACCACGTTGGGTGACCTGCGCCGGCGCCTTGCCCTCAAGGTCTTTCAGCGCACGGCGGGTTACGACGCCGCGATCGCCCGCTTCCTCGCAGCCCAGCAGGTCGAGCCCGACCTCGAGGCGTTAAGTGGATTCCCCGCCACCTTTTCGCTGTCGCTCCCGAAGGCGCAGAGCCTGCGCTACGGCGAGAATCCCCACCAAAAGGCCGCGCTCTACGGCACGTTCCGCGAGCACTTCCAACAGCTCCAGGGGAAGGACCTGAGCTACAACAATATTTTGGATATCACCGCCGCGACGTATTTGATTGGCGAATTTGAACGGCCCACGGTGGCCATCTTGAAGCACACCAATCCCTGTGGCGTCGCCAGTGCGGACAACTTGCTGACCGCCTGGGAAAGGGCTTATGCGACCGATCGCCAAGCCCCGTTTGGGGGCATCATCGTCGTCAACCAGACCCTCGGTCTCGAGGTCGCGGAGGAAATCAAAGACATCTTCACCGAGGTGATCATTGCGCCGCGATTCAGCGACGAGGCTCGCGCGATCCTGGCGAAGAAGAAAAACCTGCGCCTGATGATCGCCCAGGAGGGTCTCGGCGCCGATGCGTTGCAAGAGATCCGTTCGGTGGTCGGGGGCCTCTTGGTGCAGGACCGGGACCGCACGCTGGGTAATATCCGCGAATTCAAGGTCGTGACCAAACGACAGCCGACCGCCGCGGAATGGGAAGCCATGCTTTTCGGGTGGAAGGTGGGCAAGCACGTGAAATCGAACTCCATTGTCTATTGCCGCGGTGAACAAACGCTCGGCGTCGGCGCGGGCCAGATGGCGCGGGTCGATAGCTCACGGATCGCGGTCTGGAAGGCCGGCGAGGCCAAGCTCGATCTCCGGGGTTCCATTGTTGCCAGCGAGGCCCTGTTCCCGTTTGCGGACGGGCTGCTTGCCGCCGCGGATGCTGGCGCGACGGCCGCGATTCAGCCCGGCGGCGCGCTGCGCGACGAAGAGGTCATCAAGGCGGCCGACGAACGGGGCATGGCGATGGTGTTCACCGGCAGCCGCCACTTCCGGCATTAGACCCTTGCCGGCGGAATTGAACGGCTGAGGACGAACGGACAAAATTCGTTAATCCCAGGGTGAATCTGTGCTTCCAACCGACGGCCGGAGGGCGATTCGGCTAGCGCCAGTCTGCAACATCGGACATCGTGCCTGCATGTTCGATCCCATTGAGAAACTGAAAGAATACGTCCGGCACGCGAGCGTGTCCGCAGATTCCAAATTCGCTGACGGCATGGTTGGCGCGCAAAATTTCCTGACGTCACTGTTCAAGGAAATCGGCTTCACGGTACAGGCCGTGCCAACCCCGTTGCATCCCGTGATTGTGGCGAAGCGCGTGGGCAACAAGGGCTGGCCGCACGTCATGATTTACGGACACTACGATGTCCAACCCGCTGATCCGCTCGAGATGTGGAAGTCGCCCCCTTTTGAACCCACCATCAAGGGCAACCGCATGTACGGGCGCGGCACGGCCGACAACAAAGGGCCGCTGCTGGCGCATGTCGCCGCGGTGGCTCAGGTCTTGGAGAAAAATCCGGACCTGCCGCTCAACATCACCT
>JAUXOH010000142.1 GCA_030682505.1 Candidatus Didemnitutus sp.
GGCTGAACCATCTTGGCCGAAGCGCAACCACAGCTCCTCGGCCAGGTGAGGCGCCAGGGGGGCGAGCAATTTGATGAAGTCGAGCATCACCGGGCGCGGCAACACGGGCTCCTTCAGCAACGCGTTCAGGAAAATCATCAGTTGAGAAATCGCCGTGTTGAAGCGCAGGCCTTCAATGTCGTCGCCAACTTTCTTGATTGTCTCGTGGCGAAGTTTCTCGGTTTCCGGCGACAAAGCGCCTTTGTCAACGATGCGGCTGCTGAGGACGCCCGTCTCGGTGATACACTCCCTCCAGAATTTGCGCAGAAATCGGTGAACGCCTTCGATGCCTTTGGGATTCCAGGGTTTCATCGCCTCGAGCGGTCCGAGGAACATGAGGTAGAGGCGCAAGGTGTCCGCGCCATAGTTTGCAATGATGTCGTCGGGGTTCACGACATTGCCCCGGCTCTTGGACATTTTGACGCCGTCCTCGCCGAGAATGATACCTTGATGGAAAAGTTTCCGGAACGGCTCCGCTTGCGGCACCAGGCCGAGATCAAAGAGCACCTTGTGCCAGAAACGCGCGTAGAGCAGGTGCAGCACGGCATGTTCGGCCCCACCCATGTAGAGGTCGGGAACGTCCCAATAGTTCATGGCCTCGGCGCTCGCGAGCTGGGTGGCGTTTTTCGGATCAAGATAGCGCAGGTAATACCAGCACGAGCCCGCCCACTGGGGCATGGTGTTGGTTTCGCGCCGCGCGCGAAACCATGCCGCGCCGTCCGGACGGACGGCGGTGGCGGGAAGAGCCGCGCCCGTTTGCACGTTCAACCAAATCTCGAGCCATTCCGGAACGTTGGCCAGCGGGCTCTCGCCGTTGCCACTCGGCAGATAGGACTGCACCTTGGGCAACTGCAACGGCAGGGCCGCTTCCGGCAACGGCACGGCAAACTGGGCGACCCCGTTTTCAACGAAGGACACAGCTTCAGTCGGCAGATCGCTGCGCAATTTTGCGATGCGCGCATAATCTTCCGCGCTGACCCAAGCGACGGGGAAGGGTTCGCCCCAGTAGCGCTGGCGCGAGAAAAGCCAGTCGCGCAACTTGTAGTTGATCCGTTGCGCGCCGAGTTGCTTCGCTTCCAACCAAGCGGTCATCTTCGCTTTGGCTTCGGCCACGTGCAGACCGTTGAGAGAAATCTCGTCGTTGGCGCTGTTGATGGCGGGACCATCCTCGACGAAGGCATCGCCGGTGAAATCAGCCGGAGGCTGGACGGTGCGGATGATCGGCAGATCGAAGAGCTGGGCGAATTCCCAATCGCGTTCGTCTTGCGCCGGCACCGCCATGATCGCCCCGGTTCCGTAACCCATGAGCACATAATCGGCGATCCAGATGGGCACCCGGGCACCGTTGACCGGATTGATCGCGTAGCTGCCGGTGGAAATGCCTGATTTTTCCTTCGCGGCGTCAGCCATGCGTTCGACGTCGCTCTTGGCGGCGGTCTTCTTGCAATAGGCTTCCACGACGTCGCGCTGTGCGGCCGTGGTCAAGGCGGTGACCAGCGGATGTTCGGGCGCGAGCACCATGTAAGTGCAGCCAAAGAGGGTGTCCGGACGGGTGGTAAAAACTTTCAGATCACCGAGAGCAGGGTCCTCCAGCTTGAAGATGACCTCGGCGCCTTCACTGCGTCCAATCCAGGCTTCCTGCATCCGCTTGGTCGAGTCCGGCCAATCGACATCCTTGAGCCCGTCGAGTAATTGCTCGGCATAGGCCGTGATGCGCAGGACCCATTGGCGCAGGTTGCGGCGCTCGACGGGAAATCCGCCCACCTCTGACTTGCCATCGATGACTTCTTCGTTCGCCAAGACCGTGCGCAATTCCGGACACCACCACACGGGCCGCTTGTCGACGTAGGCCAGACCCTTCCGGAAGAGTTGGAGGAAAATCCACTGCGTCCAACGGAAGTATTTTGGGTCGGTCGTATCCACTTCGCGCTCCCAGTCGTAGGAAAAACCGAGCGCCTTGATCTGCCGGCGGAAATTCGTGATGTTGTTTTGGGTGTTCGACGCCGGGTGCGTGCCGGTTTTTACCGCGTGTTGCTCGGCGGGAAGGCCGAAAGCGTCCCAGCCGATGGGATGGAGCACGTTGAAGCCACGGGCGCGCTTGTAGCGCGAGAGGATATCGGTCGCCGTGTAACCTTCGGGGTGTCCGATGTGCAAACCCGCGCCGGAAGGATACGGAAACATATCCAGCACGTAATATTTCGGCTTCGCGGAGCCATTCTCGGCTCGAAAAGGACGGGTCTGCTCCCAGATTGATTGCCAATGTGGTTCAATCTTGAGAAATTCGTAATCGGTGCAATCGGTGGGCTTCACGGGAAATCCCTGACTTTGGGGCTGACCTTGCGACCGTCAATCCTCCTGAGAGGCATCGTTGGACTGTGGTGCCTGGGAGCGATTCAACCGGCTGATGCCGCCGTCAGCCGCGGGTTCAGCCGACTGCTGGACGCCGTGGTGCGAATCGACGTGCGGGAAATGACCTTCGACGAAGGGACGCCGCGCTTTGAGCGCGGGATCGGCTCCGGCGTGATCATTGAAAAAGACGGGCTCATCCTGACCAACGCGCACGTCGTCAGTCCGCGGGCCGTCGAGATTTCCGTCACCTTGGCGAGCCTCGAGCGGGTCAGCGCGAGCTTGGTCGGCTGGGATCACTGGACCGATCTGGCGGTGCTGCGGCTCAATCTCGACGAAATCAAGTCGCGCAAGTTGACCTTCGCCCACGCCGAATTCGGCGATTCGGACGAGACCTACCCGGGGCAGACCGTCTACGCGGTCGGCACGCCGCACGGACTCACCCGCACCGTGACGCGCGGCATCATTTCCAACCATCAACGCTCTTTCGAGGATTCCCGTGCCGTGCGGGGATACGAGACGGGCTCTTTCAACACCTGGTTGCAAACCGACGCCGCGATCAATCCGGGCAACAGCGGTGGACCGCTCGTGACCGAGAATGGCCGGGTGATCGGCATCAACTCCCGCTCCTACATGGGAGCCGACAATTTGGGGTTTGCCATCCCGTCCAGCGTGGCTCGCCGGGTGGCGGAATCGTTGGTGCGCGACGGACGGATCACGCGCAGCTACCTCGGTCTTCGTCCACGCAGCTTGCAGGATCTCGAGCGGTTTTATGAACTCGCCGTCAATACCGGCCTGCTCGTTGAAAGTGTCGACCTGGGCTCACCGGCGGCGAAAGCAGGACTGCGGCCCGGTGACATCGTGCTCTCGCTCAACGGCGCA
>JAUXOH010000386.1 GCA_030682505.1 Candidatus Didemnitutus sp.
CGGTGAGGAGCAGCAGTCCGCTGGTTTCCTTGTCGAGGCGACCGATGGAAGTCACGACGGGATTCCGTTGGCGCCAGCGGGCGGGCAGTAACTCGTAGACGTTCGGGCCTTCGCGTTCCTCGTGCGAACACACGCGGCCGAGTGGTTTGTTCACCAACAAGAGCAAGCCCTCCGGATGGTCGAGCGGCTCGTGATCAACCCGCACCGCCGCGTCCGTTGCCTTCTGGCCGGGATCGTCGGCGACCCGACCCGCCACCTCGACGCGCCCGGCGTCAATCCACGCGCGAGCCTCCCGGCGCGAGCAGTAGCCGAGGTTGGCGAGCAATTGGTCGAGGCGACGCAACATGAGGGAAGTGACCGGAGAAATAGCGCTTCCGTCGAGCTGTTTCGCACGTAGACAAGGGCATGGTGCAAACCCTCCTGCCGTCGGTCACGCTCATGTTGGCCCTGGCCAGCTCGCTGACTTGGCGGCCCGCCCCGCCTTGGGCGGGAGTGTGGAAGCTGGCGATTGCCATGGGTGAGTTCGGGCATGCGCTGGTGTGGGTGCCGCTGGGATTGGCGGGGTTGTCGTGGCAACTGCTGGCTGGCTGGCCGCGCGGCCTCGCGTTGGTGTGCTGCGCGATCTCGGCGGCGGCCCTGTTGCGTCCCATCGTGATGGCGCACCGAATCGCCCGGCGCCTGCCCCACGGGCTGCGCGCGGCCTTTGGTGAGGCCGCCGCCGGTCCGGGCGCGCCGCTGAGTTGGCGGCGGTTGTTCTGGCCCCCGCGATTGCCTCGCGGGCCGGTCAGCACGGAAAATTTCGGCACACCCGAAAGCGGAGACCTGTGGCTGGATTTTTTCCGGGGCCAAGGAGACGGCGCCTCACCGCGGCCGTGTCTCGTCGTGGTCCATGGGGGTGGTTGGGACGGCGGGGAGCGTTCCCAGTTGTCGGATTGGAATCACCGCTGGGCCGCGCGCGGCTATGCGGTGGCAGCGGTGTCCTACCGGCTGGCGCCGCGGCATCGCTGGCCGGCTCAACGCGACGACGTCAGCGCCGCCGTGGCGTGGCTGAAAAAACACGCGGCGCGTCTCGGCCTTGATCCGACGCGGTTGGTGCTCTGCGGGCGCTCCGCCGGCGGGCAAATCGCGACCGCGGTGGCCTATGGGGCGAACGATCCCGCAATCCGCGGCGTGATTTCCTTTTACGCCCCGCAAGACATGGCCTTCGCGTGGTCGGTCTCGCGGGAGGACGACACGCTGAACTCCATCAACTTGATGCGCCAGTATCTGGGCGGTGGTCCCGACACGCCGGCGTTGCGGGCGGTCTATGACTCAGCCAGCGCGCAGCAAATGGTGAGCCCGACGGTGCCCCCAACCCTGCTCATCCATGGCCAACCCGACACGCTGGTGTGGGTCCGGCACAGCGAGCGGATGGCCGGGCGTTTGCGCGAGGCGGGGGTGCCGCACTACTTTCTCTCCCTGCCGTGGGCGACCCATGGCTTCGATTTCAACGCGCATGGCCCCGGAGGCCAGTTGGCCGATTTCGCGATTGATTCGTTTCTGCGCTCCGCGACCACTTCACGCTGAGCGTGGGCCGAGATTAGGCTGGCGTCAGAGGAGGCGATGAGGGATGGATTGCCCCCTCGCATGTCCAACTGGGAATACAAAGTTATCACGAGCGGAAAGGGTGGATTTGCCACTCCGGTGCTCTTGGCAAAATTTCTGAACGACCTCGGTCAAGAGGAGTGGGAAATCATCCATTTCCAATCGCCACCCGACAACCCGCTGGCCTTCACCGGACTGGCGCGGCGCTCGACGCAGCGCGACTGGACGCTGGAAGATGCCGCCGCCGCTGCCGCGCGCACCGAAGCCGACAAGTTGCGCGCCGAGTTTGAGGCGAAGTTCAAGTCTGCCGCCAATCCCGGAGCTCCGGTGGCGGAAGAAGCCGCGGAGACCTTCCTCGCCGACGAATTGACGGGCGCGAAGGACGGATTTCGCCGCCCGGTCGACACCTCCCGTGATCAAGACCCGGATGCACCGGATGACGAGGGCGAGAAGGACGATTGGGACAAGCTGGCGGCCGAAGACGAACTGCCGACCTTTTTCGAGGCCCTGCGGCCGCACTTGCGCAAGAATCACCGCGGCCCGGGCGCCAGTGTCGGCGTCGATTACCTCGCCAAGAAGTGGAGACTCGAGGAGTCCGACATCAAGGGTGCGCTCGTTGAGTGCGGGATGCAGATTCCGGCTGACGAGAATGCCAAGCCCGTTTACGTGGAATTCGAGGGCGATCTTTTCTGGGTGAACATCAATCGCCGTGGCGAAATCTGGATCAACACCCGCGAAAAACCCGAACCGGTTTTCCGCATCGTGCCGGGCAAACGCCTCAGTGATGAGGAAGCGCCGGTTGATCCCGCGCCCGCTCCGCGCCACGAAGAGCAGCGCGACGACCGCCGCGATGAGCGTCGGGACGATCGCCGGGACGAACGCCGGCAGGACGCCCCCCGCGCCCAATCGAAGCCGGTTGCCCAAGTCGCGAAACCCGCGTCCGGCGGCGCGCCGGCGGCACCCAAGACCTTCCTGGACCAGATCCGTGCCTTGATGCGGCGCAATCGTCGCGGTCATGGCTGGTCGGGCAGTTTTGCGTTTCTGACCAAGGCCTTGAAGCTGGATGAAGCGGGTCTGCTCGCGCAAATCGACGAACAGGGCCTGCGCCTGAAGGACGACGCCGACGAGAAACCGTTCTTCCACGAAGAAGGCGAGTTTCTCTACTGGATGGAGAAGAATGCGCGCGGAGAGATTTGGATCAACGCGCGGAAAGGGCAAAGCCAGCGGCCCGATGGCGAGGCAGGCGACGACGGAAACGAGACGGACTCCGAACGGGGCGCCGAATCAGCGACCGAAGCCGCGGCCACCCCGGCCAAGACGCCGGCGCCAGCACGCATTCCAGCCGGCACCCTCGAAGCGGTGCGCCTGCTCTTGCAGCCGAAGAAACGCGGCGAGGGATTTGCGGCGCGCGTGCCCGAACTGGCGGAACAGCTCGAACGGACGGAAGACGCCCTCTTGGCCGCCTTGGTCGAGGCCGGACTCAATGTCCCGGAGGATTCCAAGGCGAAACCCTCCTTCGGCGAACACGACGGCGAAATCTTCTGGCTGAATCGCAATGCAAAGGGGGATCTTTGGCTCAACGCCAAGGATTCCAAGGCCAAGCGTTCCCGCAGTCGCAAGCCGGCGGATGATGCCGCGACCGACGCGTCGTCCGACGAGGAATAATTTTTTCTGTCCTCGCCACGGGAGGGGGCGGGTCCCTGCTTTCCTCCCCGGTGCCCTCCCGCCGGAACGCGGGATCAGCGGGAATGAAAAAACGGCGACTGGGTTTCGCTGTGGAACTTCGCGATGCCCGCAAGTTGGTCGGCGACCAGTCGATCATTGCGGCAGCACGTGAGCTTGCCGCCGCCACCATACACGGGGTGCGCCTCGGACCATTGCGTGAAGAGTCCCGGCATGACGAGGCGCACGATGGGCGCCGCCATCACTCCGTTGG
>JAUXOH010000388.1 GCA_030682505.1 Candidatus Didemnitutus sp.
ATGCGCTGGTGTTTTTAATGCAGGAGGCATTGCACCGGGATCTCGGCAAGATGGAGTTCAAACGGGCGTATCCCAAGCAGCGGTTGCCCACCGTGCTTTCGGTGGGTGAGTGCCAGTCCCTCTTTGCCCAGTTGAACGGAACGATGGGTCTCATGGCCCAATTGGCCTATGGGGCGGGACTGCGGCTGATGGAACTGTCGCGGTTGCGGGTTCATCATCTCGATATGGAGCGACTGAGGTTGCAGGTGTATGCGGGGAAGGGCGGTCGCGTAAACGGCTTCGCCGACGCGACGGGGAATTCGGCTGCGTGAACATGCACTACGTCTACATCTTGCAGTCGAAGTCGGACGACGGACTCTATATCGGCTACACGGCGAATCTGCGGCGGCGCCTCGCGCAGCATCAGGCTGGTGAAGCGCTCTCGACCTCGTATCGGGGGCCGTGGGCGCTGATCTATTACGAGGCCTACGCCGATGAACTCGACGCTCGCAGTCGGGAGGAATTCTTAAAAGCGGCTTGGGGCGGCGGTTTTTGGCCAAGCAATGTCGGCATCATTTCGCGAGGCAACCGAAACGAAAAAGCAGCTCCATTCGATGAACCGCGTCCGGCGCTGCCGGTTTACGCGGCAGATCTACACGCACGTGATGCGCAAGCCGGGCATCGGCGTGCGCAGCCCCCTCGACCAACCCGGCGCCCCTTCCGGCCGCTAACCCACGGCGCGCAGTCCAGAAGTAATCCATTAAACTACAAACCTTGGAGGTCAGGATGAGCATCGATCTCGGCTACGTAACCAAGAGACTCGAACTGCCGGCGGCTCTCGGTGAGGCGCTGTTTATCGCCGCCAGAGCAGCGGCCCGCGTCGCGGCCAAAAAGCTGCGGCGACGTCCACCCCCTCGCGGGCGCATTCTGGCTCCGGGGACGGACACGCCGCTCTGGAATGAACTCGTGCGCCAGGTGACACCGTTGGTCGCGAAGCGTGGCAGCAAAGCGCAGTTGGCCCGCATTCTCGGTCTGCCCCGCCAGCGGTTGCAGGTGTGCCTGAAAGCGAAATCAGCGTGCCTCGACGCCGAGCGCACGCTGCTCCTCCTGTGCTGGGTGGCCGCCCGCCAGCGGGGCCGGGAGTTTCTTGGCTAGCCCGTCCAACTCGCGTGCAAGGAATGAAGGAGGCGAGGGTGTCGCAGGTGCGGCCGGTCCGTTAGTAATTCAATGGATTACAAGCGGGCTGCGGCTGTTTGTAGTCTAATGGATTACTAACCGCCTGGGGACGCGGGAGGGCGTGGGACGGCTGGCCCGGGGGGTAGGGCGGGGGAAAGCGGCGGGCGGAGGGGGTGAGGGAACGAGTGCAGAGTGCGGGATCAAGAGCGGGGTGAAATTTCCGGGTTAGAGCCGGTTGGGCTAGGGGATGAGCCCTAGGGGGCAGATTGAACGATTCCTCGGCTTGGGAAGTCTAAGGAACCAGACATCAAGTTCCCGGCCACGGTTGGTCGCGGCTTCACCCCCTCATGCAACTTAGGCCTCGTCCGATTTTTCCACTGGCACTCGCTTCGTGGCGGAAGCTTGTCACCTTGGTCGCGGTGGCGTGGCTCGTGCCGATTTTGGTGCAGTTGGTGCCTTGGTCAGGGGCGCAGCCGTTGAGCGCTCATCTGGTGCCGGTCTATTGGGCGGTGTTCGCGACGGTTTATTTTTGTGGAGGTGCCATGGGTTTGTTGGTTGCGCTGGCGATGTCGGGCGCGGCTTTTTTCAACCTCGGAGTGCCTGCGGTCGGGCCGGCCGAGGTGATGGCGCTCGAGTTGGTGGGCTTTGTCGGCTTCGTCGCGTTGCTGGCGAACCATTGGCCGTGCCTGCGCTTTGCCGCGCCGGTCGCGTGGTTGGCCGCGAATGGTCTCGGCGTGGCGTTGCAATGGGCTCTGCCGGTCTGGGGCAGCCCGAGCAATCCGTGGGAGCTCTGGATGACCTCGACCACGACTGCCCTCGGCGGTCTCGGGGTCTTGCTCGCCATCAATGTCGCCTTGGTGGAGTTGCTCCCCAAGGACTGCGATTGGGACTCGGACTGAGGCGCGGTCGCGTCAGCCGGTTCCGGTGTGTGATCGCGAATCGTCTCGCCGAGCATGGTCGGGCGCGGCTATTCGCAGGGGAACCCCAATCCTCGTGTCGTCTCTCCCGTCTTCCTCTTCCACCACTGAGAAGTTCCCGCTGCGCCGGTGGTCACGCCTGCTCCTGTTGCCGGCGTTGTTGGTTGCGCCGGGCATGGCGCTGCACCAGTTGACGGAGAGCATTGATTATCGCTGGCCCTTGATTGGGGCCGTGGCGATTTCGCTTTTCACCTTCATGGCCTACGCGGCGGACAAGGCGCGGGCCAAATCGGCCGAGTGGCGCGTGCCGGAACTGACGCTGCACGGCCTGGAGTTGATCGGTGGCTGGCCGGGGGCGTATCTGGCGCAGTGGGTGTTCCGCCACAAGAGCTCCAAGTTCAGTTACCAACTGGTCTTCTGGCTGATCGTCGGGCTGCACCAACTCGTCACGATCGACTACGTGCTCGGCTGGGCGATGACGAAGTCACTGCTCGGCCGCTGAAGAGGTGTGCCGCAAGCACTCCTGAATTCGGCAGTTCAGTTTAACCACGGATTTCACCGATTGCCCGGATACCGGAGCTTGAGGGAGACGATCTTCGGCCAAGGCATGCCCCTGGGATGAACAAAAAATCAGGATGCCTTGGTTATCCGTGTCGTCCGTGAAATCCGTGGTTTCACCTGCAGTTGCGAGGATAAGACCAAGGTCCATTGACGGGCAGACTTTGGCGCGGCCGCGTCGGGAGCAGCAAGGGACGGCGCATCAATAAACCCGGCCACCATGCGCCATCACTTCAGCCAGCCGTGGCTGCGCATCCACTCCTCGCAGCGCTTGGTCCACTCGGAGGTCTGGCCCAGATCGGTGCGCAGGCCGAAGCCGTGCGGACCTTTTTCGTAGAGATGCAACTCGGCGTCGACGCCGGCGCGGCGCAGCGCGGAGTAGTAGGCCATTGAGTTCTCGAGCGGCACGGAGGCGTCCTCCGCCGTGTGCATCAAAAACGCCGGCGGCGTATCCTTCGTCACCTGCCGGTCGACGGAGAGCAGGGCGACGAGGGCGGCGTCGGGGTTCGGGCCGAGCAGATACTTGCGCGAACCGGAGTGGATGAAGGGGCCCTCCATCAAAATCACGGGATACTGCAGCACGACAAAGGTCGGGCGGGCGCTGACGGCATCGAGTTCGTGGCCGGTCTTGCCCAGCGGGTGGTCATACAACGTGGCGGCGGTGGCGGCGAGGTGTCCGCCGGCCGACGAACCGAAGACGCCCACGCGGTCCGGATCGAGGCCGAACTCGGCGGCGCGCGAGCGCACCAAGCGCACGGCGCGCAACACGTCGCGCAGGGGCGCGGGATGCCCGTATTCCTTCAACCGGTATTTCAGGACGAAGCAGGTGACGCCCTGAGCCGTGAGCCACCGGGCCATGCCGTTCCCCTCGTTGCTCACCGAGAGCCGTTCGTAGCCGCCGCCGGGGCAAATGATCGCGGCCGTGCCGTTGGCGGTGCCGGGGGCGGGGAGCAGCAGCGTCAGCGTGGGCACCTGCACATTGAAGACGCGGTCGTCCTTGATGTATTCGGGCGGCGCGCCGACTTGGGCGTCGGGCACGCCTTCAGGCCAGAGGGGAATCACGGTGGAGTCGGCGAGCGCGGTCATGGGAAGAAGAAGGGCCGCGGCGAGGGCAGTCGCGAGGCGACGTGTTGCCAGCGGGAGAGATCCTGCCGCAGCAGCGAGGAGGGAAAACATGTGGGAAGGCCGCGCGGGCGGGAAGCCGTGCGCGGCGGAACGACGAGAATCAGCGGACGACGCGGGCGCCGCCGCCGGAGATTTGCTTTTCCACTTCCTTGCGCGTGGCCATGGAGGTGTCGCCCGGCGTGGTCGAGGCGAGCGCACCGTGCGCGGCGCCGTATTCCACGGCCTTCTGCGCGTCGTTGAACTCCATGAAGCCGAACTGCAGGCCGGAGGCGAAGCTGTCGCCGCCACCGACGCGGTCGAGGATCTCGAGCTCGGGATACTTGCGCGACTCGTGGAACTTGCCGTCGTGCCAGAGAATGGCGGACCAGTCGTTGACCGTCGCCGTGATGACGCGGCGCAGCGTGGTGGCGGCGACCTTGAAGTTGGGGAACTCCTTCACGGCGGATTCGATCATCGCCTTGAAGGCGTCGGTCTCGATCTCGCTGATGTTGTGGTCCACGCCCTTGACCTCGAAGCCGAGCGAGGCGGTGAAGTCCTCCTCGTTGCCGATCATGACATCGACGTATTTGGCGATCTCGCGGTTGACCTCCTGGGCCTTCTTCAGGCCGCCGATGGTCTTCCAGAGTGAGGGGCGGTAGTTGAGGTCGTAGCTGACGATGGTGCCGTGTTTGTTCGCGGCCTTGACGGCCTCGATCGTGAGGGCGGCGGTCGTCTCGGAGAGGGCGGCGAAGATACCGCCGGTGTGAAACCAGCGCGCGCCGAGTTTGCCGAAGAGGTGGTCCCAGTCGAAGTCGCCGGGCTTGAGTTGCGAGGCGGCGGTGTTGCCGCGGTCCGGCACGCCGACGGCGCCGCGCACGCTGAAGCCGCGCTCGGTGAAGTTGAGCCCGTTGCGCACGGTGCGGCCGATACCGTCGTCCTCGAGCCACAGTATGAAGTCGGTGGCGACGCCGCCCTGCATGATGAAGTCCTCGACGAGGTGGCCGTCCTCGTTGTCGACGAAGGCGGTGCAGACGGCCGTCTTGT
>JAUXOH010000147.1 GCA_030682505.1 Candidatus Didemnitutus sp.
TCCGAAGACCGTTCAGTCCCTTCTGCAGCTGTGCTTCGCGCGCCCGGAATTTCGCCCGGTGTGTGAAGCGGCGGCAGACCCGCTGCGGCCGGACCTGAGCCCCAAAATTGAAGGGACCAAAGGGTCGGGTGGGGTGCCGCCGCTGCAGAAGGATCGAGACTCCGCGCTGCCTTCCGTTTCGCCGTGCCTGCCCGTCCGATCAGAATTCGGCGCCTTCAAGGGACGACACCGCGGCGAGCGTTGCTTCGTGGTGGGCTGCGCGCCGTCCTTGGCAAAATTGGATCTGGGCCGACTCGCCGGCGAGACGGTGTTCACCGTGAACCGGGGCTATTTGGCGGCGAAGCTGGGTTTGCCCACGGCCACTTACCATGTGGTGTCGGATCCCCAGACCTACCAAGCCTACAGCCGCGAGATCCGGGAGGCCGCCGTTGGTCAACGTTTCTACCGCTCCGATGTCTGGGAATTGCAGGAATATTCCGGCGCGGTTGATCGCGAGTCGGCGGTGCGTTTTCCGTTTCATTGGGCGCCGACCATGGATGAGGGACACTTTTCCGTGGATGCTTCGGCGGGAGTCTATCGGGGCTTTACTGTGGTACTGGACGCCGTCCAACTCGCCTTCATGATGGGCTTCGCTGAGGTCTACATCATCGGCTGCGATCTGGATTACAGCGGTCCCATGAGCCACGTCTACGGCACGGGAGCCTACGAGCAGAGGAGAATCGACGAAATGCCGATCGTGCGCGTGCTCCAAGCCATGGCGGTCGCGGCCGCGGTTTTTCAGCGCAGTGGCCGTGTTCTTGCCAATGCCGGTGTCGGCGGATGCCTCGACACGATTCCGCGGGTGCCCTTCTCGTCGCTCTTCGACGCGGGAGACGCGCCGACCGACCCGGGCAGCCGCACCTGCCTCGATCCCGCCACCGTCGAGCTGTAACTTCACCCGCCTGTTTCCGGCGCCCTGAGTGGGGCCCGAGGCCGGTTTTCCTACGCCAATTTCGAACCCCCCATTTCATGAACCGAAAAAAAGTCGTCGCCTTCCTGCCCGCCAAAGGTTCGAGCGATCGCGTGCCGAACAAGAATACGCGCATTTTCAACGGGGAGCCGTTCTTCGTCTTCACCCTCCGGAAGCTGCTGCGTTGTGAGGCCATCGACGAGGTCTACCTTGACTCGGAGGACCCGGAAATTCTCGCCATCGGCGAGCGGATGGGGGCAAAAACTTTGCGGCGTGATCGCGCACTCGCCGACAACAAGACGGACGGTCACCAGTTGTTCGCCAACGAAGTGCGGCAGGTGGAAGCTGATATTTACGTGCAGCATCTTTGCACGAGTCCGTTCGTGCGCGACAGCACGATCCGGGCGGCGATCGAGCGCGTGGCGACTGATGCCACTTGCGACTCCGTCGTGCTGGGGCGTCAGGACAAATACTACCACTGGAAGGACAATCAGCCCGCTTACGATATCTCCCGCATTCCGAACAGCGTCGACCTGCCGCAGGAGCAATCCGAAGCCATGGCGCTTTATGTGGTGAGAGCGGACGCCGCTAAAGCGACCCAGCGGCGCATCGGCAACGCGCCGGCCATGATTTACGGGGATCCGCTTGAGCTGATCGACGTCAATACCGAGGAGGATCTTCGCTTGGCCGAGCTCGTCGGCGCCGGGATTCTGGCCGAGGAGGTCAAGAAGCTGACGCTCCTTGGACGCTTTCTTTCCAGTCCGATCCTTTCGGACATTCTGGATGAGTTCCAAATCAACGGCGTGCTTGGGCCGCACTACCAAAGCAACCTTCCGGGTGCGAAAATCTTCGGCCGGGCGCGGACCCTGCACATTCGGGAGGCAACCGCCCACGATCCGAAGGAGAGCATTTACGAGGCGCTGCAATCCTACCGCCAGGTGGTCAACAACGACATCATCCTCGTCAAGTCGGAGGTTCCCGGACTGGCCTACTTTGGCGAACTCAACATGTCGCTGGCGATTCGCTCCGGCGCGATTGGGACGATTGTCGCGGGAGTCACCCGAGACAGCAAGGCGACCGCCGCGGCGGGGTTTCCCGTCTTTGCGCGCGGAACCTACTGCAAAGATGTCAAGGGGCGCGGTGCGGTGGAGTCGATCAACAAGCCGATCGTCATCGACGGCGTGACGATCTCACCGAGCGATCTGGTCTTTGCCGACCAAGATGGCGTGGTCGTGATTCCTTCCCGGATGGAAGTCGCCGTCTTGCGGCGCGCGATCGAAGTGATGAGCAGCGAGAAGAACATCATTCGAGATGTGTGCGAAGATTTCGATGTCAACGGGTTGGTCGAGAAGTACGGATTTTTCTGACCGCCCCCGATCGTTCCTGCTCCCGGAAGCGCAGCGCGTTCGGCTTGGAACGACCAGCGCGTGCGAGGGAAACCAGTCATGATCATGCGACGCGCGCTCAACTCGCGGTCCATCTTGGACGGGTCTCACAATCTCAAGCTGACTTCGCCCCGGGCTCGCTCGATCTGATCTACCTGGATGGATACGCGCATGACGGACAACTCGGTGGGCGAACCCTGGACACCTGGTGGTCGAGATTGAAGGTCGGCGGGATATTCGCAGGGCACGACTATCACCCGGATTGGAAACCGACGGTGGAGGCGGTGGACAAGTTTTGCTCCCAACACGGGCTCTTGCTTCAGACGACAGCGGCCGACTTTTTCCCGAGTTGGTATGTGCGGAAGACGAAAGAGTGAGGAGTCAGCAATGCGGTCCGGCGGTTTCGCCGAAATTGGTGTTTTGGACACAGCGTTGCTTTGATTTTCAGCCACCGAGGATCGCCGTGGAACTCGGGTCATCTGGCTGGGCAGCGTTGACCGATGGCGTGCTTCTTGCCGCGGGAAGAGGGGAAACTCCATCCGGTCCTGGCACCGGTTGCGGGCTCACGGCCGAGTGACGAAAGACAGACGCGAAAAATCCCCCGGGATTGGACCGGGGGATCTCTGACGAATAACGTGACCCGCGTGGTGGGTCCGTCCCGTCGCTCGGGTGGTTGTCTCGCCGCCCGTAGCCCGGCCGCCCTTGCGGGCGACCGGGTGGTTGGGCGAATCAGAACAACCACTAGAACATTCCAACTTAGCTGATGAGCCGCAGGGCGGACTGTGAGCTTTGGTTGGCCTGGGCCAGCATGGCGGTGCCAGCTTGGACCATGATGTTCCAGCGTGCGAGTTGCGTGGACTCGGCGGCGATGTCCACGTCGGCGATCCGGCTGTTGGCAGCCTCGAGGTTCGCCTTGTTGACCGAGGTCAACTCAGCGGCAAAGCCGAGGCGGCTCTGCTCCGCGCCGTTGGCGGCGCGATCGGTGGCGACAGCCTTGATCGCACTGTCGATCGAGGTGGAGCTGCCGATGGTGACGGTGCCGACCGAGCTACCGAAATCGCGCGCAGCGACGGTGACGCCGGCAACGTCGAAGGAGCCGAAGACACTGATGCCGTTGAACGTTTCGTCTTCGAGCTTCGTGAGTTCAGCGGCGAGCGCCGTGAACTCCGTTTCGTAGTTGGCGATGTCATCGGCGGTCTTGGTGCCGTCCGTGTAGAGCGTCGACAATTCGGCCATACGATCGAGCACCTTGGCGGCGACCTTGTAGGCGCCATCTTGGGTTTGCAGGAACGAGGTCGCATTGCCGATGTTCGCCTGGGTGGCACCTTGACGACGGGCAGCGGCCGACAGTTTCATGGAAACCGCGAGACCGCCGGCGTCATCCGCCGGGTTAACGATTTTGGATCCGCTCGACAGCCGGTTAAGGCTTCGGGCCAGTTGTTCATTCGAAGCAGCGAGGTTGTTTGAGGCAACGGTCGCCGAGTAGTTGGAGTTAATAACGACTGACATGGTATCTATCCTTGATTTATGCGACGTCCGTCGTCGCCACGGGATTCGGAGAGTTCAGTGCCGGTCCGCACCGTTCGAGGCGTAAGCCTCAAAGTGATTTTGCACTGGGAGTGCAGGAGAGTATCCAGATTCTGTTCCGTGCTTGGCTTGCCAGAGGGCTACTCTGTGCGCGGCGGGGCCGGGGGTGGCCGGCCCTGCCGGGCGAAGCGGTTTTTACTGGAGGAGACGCAGAGCGACCTGCGAGCTCTGGTTGGCCTGGGCGAGCATGGCGGTGCCGGCTTGGACCATGACATTCCAGCGCGCAAGTTGCGTGGATTCGTGAGCGACATCGACGTCCGCGATCCGGCTGTTGGCCGCCTCGAGGTTCGCCTTGTTGACCGCGGTTAATTCGGCGGCATAGCCGAGGCGGCTTTGCTCCGCGCCGTTGGCGGCGCGATCCGTGGCGACGTTCTTGATCGCATTGTCGATCGAGGTGGCGTCGCTGATGGTGACGGATCCAAGCGAGCTTGCGAGGTCACGAGCCGCCACGCTGACGCCAGCGACGGTCAGGGCGCTGTAGACGCTTTGGCCGTTGAACTGCTCGGTGCCGAGCTTGGTGAGCTCCGCATTCAGTGCGGTGAACTCGGTGGCGTAGTTGGCGATATCATCGGTGGTCTTGGTGCCGTCGGTGTAGAGCGTGGACAACTCGGCCATACGATCGAGCACCTTGGCGGTGATCTTGTAGGCGCCGTCTTGGGTTTGCAGGAACGACACGGCATTGCCGATGATCGCCTGGGTGGCACCTTGGCGACGAGCCGCCGCGGTCAATTTCATGGAAACAGCAAGACCGCCCGCGTCGTCAGACGGGGAAACAATGCGGGATCCACTGGAGAGCCGGTTGAGGCTCTTTTGCAGCATCGTGTTGGACGCTGCGAGGTTGTTCGACGCGACCGTTGCCGCGTAGTTGGAGTTAATAACGACTGACATGGTATCTTCCTTGATTTTAAGCGCGACGTCCGTGTCGCAATCGGCTCCGGGAGAAAAGGCCCCGGTGCGGGCCTGCCTTGTTTCTGATTCGCGGCAAGGGAAGTAACGGCGCGGTGGGCGAAATGATTTAGCAAAAAAGGGCCGGGATATTTTTCCGCCCGTCGTTTTCATCGTCCCGCGGTCGCGGGTCTTTACGCTCGGCGGCGCGAGCAAGAAAGGGGGGAAAAAACGGGCCTCGAAAAAAGCCTTTGTGGCCTCCGAATCGCTTAACTTTTTGTCCGAGTGGTCGATACTGGTATGGGGCATTCTTGCCTCATCACTTATGGCTGGATTACAACTCTCCGGACTCGCCTCAGGTTTCGATTGGAAGTCGCTTGTTGACAACCTGATGTCGATTGAGCGCGCCCCGATCAACCGCTTGGAAAGAGATCAGGCGGTCAACAATTCCCGTTCCAACGCCCTCACGGATCTCGGTTCCCAGCTGACCAACCTGACCACAGCGGCCAACGCCTTGAAAGAAGGAAGCCTGTTTGCCGGTCGCAAAGCGACGTCATCGGCTGTGACCGGCGCTTGGATCGCTTCGGCCACGGCGGGAAGTCCCACGGGTTCGCACACGGTGGCGGTGTCCCAGCTGGCCACCTCCGCACGACGCCTCGGGGCCGTTGATGTCGGCCAGAGCCTGCACACCTCGAGCGATGTTTCGGGATTGACGATGGCCAACCTGCGCACGGGAACCGCGGTCAGTGCGGGCACGTTCAGCATCAACGGAACCAAGGTGACCGTGGCGCTGACCGACTCGTTGCAAGATGTCTTTGCCGCGATCAACACCGCGTCCGGCGGCGATGTGACGGCCAGCTATAACGAGGTGACCGACAAGATTACGCTCACCAGCGGAACTTCGGCGGAAATCACGCTCGGGGCCGCCAATGATACGAGCAATTTTCTCGCCGTGATGAAGCTCGGCAACAATGCGAGCGGCAACATCACCAGCTCGGCCGCACTCGGTGCGCTCAAGACCACCGCCAAAATCGTGGATGCCGGTTTGCGCGCCGCCATTACCGCGGTGGACGGAGCCGGCGACGGAACCTTCACGATCAACGGCGTCGCGATCAACTATAACGTCAACAATGACAGTCTTTCGGCGGTCCTCAAGCGGATCAATCAATCCGGTGCCGGCGTCACGGCGACCTACGAAACCGGGAGCGATCGCGTGGTTCTGACGAGCAACAAGACGGGGGACACGGGTGTCTCGGTCAGCGAAAGCGCCGGCGGTTTGCTCGGCGCGATCGGACTGACGACCGGGTCGAGCCTCGCCCGCGGGAAGAATGCGGAGTTCACCATCAACGGAGGTGCCACGCTGTCGCACACGGGCAACACTTTGGATGCTTCCGCCCATGGCATTGAGGGCCTGACGGTCACAGTGACAGCGATGGAGACGCAGACCATCAACGTGGTGGCGGATACGGCGTCGATGTTGTCGAAGGTGAAGTCCTTCGTGACGGCCTATAATTCGCTGCAGACATTCATTGACGACAAAACCAAGGTCTCGTCCGTCAACGGGAAGTTCACTTCCTCCGTGCTGAGCGACAACCGGGAGGTGCAGTCGTGGACCCGTGAGTTGCGCTCGCTCGCGCGTTCAGCGGTCGCGGGCGTGAGTGGAACGATCGGTCGGTTGAGTGACCTCGGCATCGGCACTTCCGGCACCTCGGGTTCGCTGGTGATTGCGGACGAGGCGAAGCTCACTAGAATCCTGAGTGACAAGCCGACTGACGTGGAATCGTTTTTCCAATCCAGCACCACTGGATTTGCGGCCAAGTTTTCCAGCTTGGCGGCCCGTCTCAGCACGGCGGCAAGCGGGCAGGTGACTCGCATCGGGAAGACCAACGCCTCCATCACCACCCAAATGGCCGATTTCGAGCGTCAGCTTTCGCAACGGCGCGATCTGCTCACCAGTACCTTCATCAAGATGGAGGAGACGCAAGCCCGGCTGCAGCAGCAGAGCTCGTCGCTCACCAATGCTTTCTTTAAGGATAAATCCAATTGATCGGCGCGCAGATAAATATCGTCGTCGAGCGCGTTGCCGCTCATTTTTCGCCCGGGGAATAAAATTTCGGACCACTTGATGCCAACCCTTGCTTCTCATTTTCAGTTTGGGCGAAAGGCCCACTTGCCCCGCAGCCTGCTCCTGCTCGTTCTCGTTGGGCTGGCGGGCTGCGCGTCGCCCGTGAGCCAAAATGATCCCGCCCATCGAGGCCCTTTCTATACCCCCCGCAATGTTTCGCGAGAAGAGGCTATGCCGGCAGGTATTCGCCGCGTGCTTCTCCTGCCAGTCAGTGTGGGCGAAGTAGCGCCCGTGGAAACAGCGAAAACACTGGATCGTGCTATGGTTGTGGCGCTTCAGAATGAGCAAAGATTCGAAGTCGTCGTTTTCACGCGGGAAGAGTGTTCCTGGGCCTTTGGGCGCGAGGAGTTTTCCTCCGTTGATGCCCTGCCACATGGTTTTTTGGAGAAATTGGCGGCCACGTACGCAGTCGATGCGGTGATATTTGTGGATCTGACTGCTTATCAGGCCTATCGACCACAAGCGATCGGTCTGAGGTCTAAATTAGCCACCGTGCGCGACGTCCGGCTTGTTTGGAGCTTTGATGAAATCATTTCCGCCACCGACCCGGCGGTAGCCAATAGTGTGCGCCGGCAATACCTGAAGAATGATCGTGGCACCCAACCGCTGGATCTCAGTCCGGCGGCGCTGCAAAGCCCGAGCCGTTTTGCCGCATTCGCGGCCCAAGCGATGTTTCGCACCTTGCCCCCGCGCTGAACGTCATCAGCTCTTTACCATTTAATCCCTAAAGATTTTCTTCCGGCAGACGATTATATCCCTAATTACCAACGGCGTTCCCTGTAGCAATAATCAGCGGCAGACCGTTCTCTTCAAACGCTGAGAATATGATTAATTCTACGTCATCCTCCGACCGGACCGCACGAACCGAAGCCACCGCGCCTGTTACTCCCAAGCCCGCAGTTCGCGGTCCCGGTTCAGATAATTTTTCGGCCAGCCACTCTGCGGCCTTACAGGCTGCGCTCAAGGCACATCCGGAAATCCGACCCGAAGTGGTTGAACACGGCAAAGCCCTGGCGGCCGACCCGAGCTATCCGTCCGTCGGCATTCTTCGCCAGGTGGCCGGAGCGTTGCTGAATTCGCCCGATCCTTCGGAAGACTTGTCCTGAGCGCCACATGGTTGCCCAAGACTACGCGCGCACCTACCGTTCGAACGCGGTCTTGACCGCGAGCCCCGGACAATTGGTGCTGATGCTTTATGATGGTGCGCTCCGCAGCCTGCTGCTCACGCGCGAGGCCTTCGCCCGACCACCCGAGGATTTTCGCCGGTTGGAGATCATCAATGCACAGTTGATCAAGGCGCAGAACATCCTCGGGGAATTGCAGGATACGCTCAACCATGAGGCGGGGGGAGAACTTTCCCGTACCATGGATCGACTTTACGATTACTACCTCCGTCGTTTGACCGAGGCCAACATGCGCAAACAGGTGGAACCGGTGATCGAGGTCGAGCGCCTCCTCCGGGAAGTGCGCGATGGTTGGGCCGAAATGTTGCTCAAGCATTCGGGAAGTGGATCCGATGGCGCCCGCGGCGTTGCGTGATGTCCACTCCCCTCCAGACCGCCCATCGATTACTGACTGCTCTCGAAGATCTCGTGAGTCAGGAGGCGGTGTCATTGCGTTCGCTGGAGTTGGCCGAGGCCGTGCAGATTGCTGAACGGGCGGCGCCCTTGGTCGATGAGCTTTGTGCGCTGGCTGCGATCGCGGAGGTCGGCTCCCTGCGGCCGCGGGTGGAAGAACTGGTGGTTCAGCGACGCCAGAGCGCCGTGTTGCTCGATTCGCATTTGGCCCGATTGCAGGGCGAATTGCACCGGATCGACGAAGCTCGCCGTCGGCTTTCCCGGGTCGCACCTGCCTATACTGGTGGTGCGGCGCCGAGTGAATCCAGGCTGAATACCGCGGCTTGAGTCCGGGTTTTTCGGCCGCTGCCCTGGGCGGGCGCCGTCGACCGATGGCTGGTTGTCTCCCGCGGGCCGAGATCGAGCCGAACGGGCATGAAAAAGCGCCACGAAAAGCGGCGCGGGAAGAGAAGAAAAGGCCGAACGAGATCGTCAGGCGCTCGCGGCGGCTGGGGCCTCTTCGTGAATTTCCTTTTCGATTTCGGCCAGAGCAGCGGCGGCCGGAGGACCGGCCATCCACTCCGCTCCGATCTTGCGCGCTTCGCTGGTCCAGTTGGTTTCGGATTTGGAGAACACCGCGTGAACGGGGTTATGTTCGGAACCAAACCAAGAAAGGGCGGCTTTCAGGCAGGGCGTGCCATCGGCGAGTTGGTAACTTTGCAAGAGAATCGACCCGCGGGACTGGAGGCCTTCGGTCTTGCGCACACCCAAGACGAGTCGAGCGAGACCGAGGGTGTAATTCACCGTGCGCGTGGCTTCCCAAGTACCCTCGTCGGGGTTGGGATCATCGGTAGCCAAAGCGCGTTCAATATCGGAGAGAAACGAAAGGAGTCGGGTGTGCATGGCGGTTTGGGGCGACACTGCGCCGTTGCCTCTTCTTCGGCGCGACGGAGTGCAACTTGAGCAAAAATAGTGAGAAAGTTTGCTCGCCTTATGGGGGTTTCACCCTATCGGTGGAATCACGATATGAGTGACGCAAAATCCAACCTCACGGAAGCTGCGAAATCTCCCCTCAGCGAAGGTCTTCGCGATGCGGTTTTGTTAATCGAAGACAACGAGATCTTGGCCAATTTGCTCACAATTCTGATGCGCGGTCTTCGGCTGCGGGTCTTTTGGGCCGCCGATGGCGCCACCGCCCGCCGGCTGTTCGGCCTCCATCAAAATGAGCTCAAACTGGTGTTAGCCGACTGCCGATTGCCGGACATGGACGGCCGCGATGTGTGCCTGAAAATGCGCTCAGTGCTGCCAGAACTGCCGGTGCTAATCATGAGTGGCAGCGTCTCGGGGCGGGGAGTGGCTCCGTTGCCGCGCAACCGGCTTGTGGAGTTTTTGTCCAAGCCTTATGCGCCGTCCGACGTGCTGGCCAGAGTTCGCAAATTGCTCAACGAGACGAACCGTGACGCCGCATGATGTGCCGCAAGATTTGTTTGAAGGGGGCGGGGCGAACCGCTCATCTGGAGAGCTCCCACAACCCCGCTTACCTGATCGGGCATTCTGATGTCGTTTGAAAAAGTCCTCATTGTCGAAGATGAACCCGTCGTAAGAAATCTCCAGCGGGAGATTTTCAACCGCCGCAAGTTCACCGTCTCCACGGCCGAGACCTTGGCGCAGGCCGAGGCCTTGATCGGCAGGGAATCCTTCGACCTGATCATGCTCGACATCCGGCTGCCGGACGGTGACGGCCAGCATTTTCTCGAGCGCCTCGCGGCGCTGCCGGAGCGTCCGTTGGTGGTCATGGTCACCGGTTTTGGCTCGATCGAGTCAGCCGTGGCTTGCATGCGGGCCGGGGCGTTTGATTACGTGCTCAAGCCTTTCACCCCTTCGCAGATCGATATCATCATCAAGAAGGGGCAAATCTATCGCCAGTTGCTGCAGGTGAACCGCCTGTTGACTGATCAGCAAGGGGAGGACGAAGGCGCGATTGTGGGCAAAAGTCCGGTGATGGTTCGCTTGCGTCAGTTGATCGAGCGCGTGGCCCCGTCCGACGCGACCGTGCTCATCACGGGCGAAAACGGCACCGGCAAGGAGATGGTGGCGCGCGAACTCTATCGACGGAGCCCGCGGCGCCCGCACCCGTTCATCAAGATGAACTGTGCGGCGATTTCGGAAAATTTGATCGAGAGCGAATTCTTCGGGCACGAGCGCGGCGCTTTCACCGGGGCCACCGACCGCCGCGAAGGGCGCTTCGAGTTGGCCAATCTGGGCACGCTGCTG
>JAUXOH010000408.1 GCA_030682505.1 Candidatus Didemnitutus sp.
GTTGCCGCGGCTCAAGCCCAAGGTCAGCGAGAAGAAGGCGGTGGCCCGGGTATGGTGTCTCGACCGGGGAAAACTCCTCCTGCGCCGCAGCCAAGCCGGGGCCGTGCGCTTGGCCGGTCTGCATGAATTGCCCGAGCCCGCCGACGTCGGCCTCACGCCGCAGGAAAAATCCCTGATCGCCACCAAGCGTCGCACGATCACGCGGTTTCAAATCACGGAAAAAATCTACGCTGCGCAAGCCGGCGCGACCCTGCGCCGTCACACGGCCAATAACCCGGAGCTCGCATGGGTTGATCCTGACGAGCTGGCGAAAATAACGCTCTCGGGACCGCACCGCCGTTGGATTCGGGAGCTCCTCGGCGAGTCCGCAACTTGAACCGACCGGTGGCTCGCCGGCGTTACTTGCCGAAGCGCAGGGCGATGAGGGCCTCGGCGTGCTGCTTCGACAGGAGCACGTCCTCCACACTGAGCCGCGGATTGAATTCCAGCACGAGCGTGTGCTCCGGTCGCCAGAAGCTGCTCACCATTTCGAAATCGATCACGCCCGCGCCAAGCGTCTGGTGGTCGTAACCCTCCGCATTGACGTCGTGCAGGTGGAAGCCAATGGCGCGGGACGCATTCTTCTCCAGGTGTTCGCGATGCGAGAGCAAACCTAGGGACTCCTTGATGTGGGCATGGCCCGTGTCGTGCCAGTAACCGCCGAGCGCCTCGCGCGGGAGCGAGGCGACGAAATCGGCGTAGTCCTCATCAAGCGGCAATTCTTCGAAAGCCTCGCGATTTTCAAAGCCCAACGCGACCCCCTTGGCCGTGGCGTAGGGCAAAAACTCCGCGAGGCCGGCGCGCATGTTTTCCCAGAAAATGGTCTTGTGCGCGCGAAGTTTGTTCAGGGCCTTGCCGAGCAACTTCTGGTATTTCGCATCCGTCGCCGCATCCATCCCGGGATGTTGCTCGCGGTAAGCGTCGATCTTGCGACTGGGGTTGAACCAAAAAAACTCCACGTTGCCCAGATGCATCACGAGCTTCTTGGCGCCAACCTGATGGGCGAAATCCACGGAACGCTTGCTGTGCCTCAACCATTGGTCGCGCTCGCGCGGGTCTTTGGCACTCGGCACGTAAAGATTGGGCGCCGCATGGTGCACGCCGGTGGGCAGCGGGCAGAAATTATGGCAGGACGCGACTTTGACGATCCCCTCCTCCACGCCGCGCAGGATGCCCGGAACCAAGGTGATCCGAATGCCGTGGCTAAGTTCGACCCATTCAAAACCCAAGCCGGCCATTTCCTTCAGCATCTCGTAGCCGTCTTGGTGACGGTGCGAGCACCAGCAGCTGGAGAGCGCGAGAATGGGTTTCATGCGAGAAGCCCCACTAGGACAACAGATTCGACCGGTGGCAAGTCGCGCGGCGCGCTTCGCCCTGACGGGTCACGGAAAAGGGAGAAATAAAAAACCGACCGCGCACGAGGCGACGGCCGGTCGGAAAACGGAGGAGGCGAAACTCAGTTCGCGTGGCGGGCGCGGAGCATCGCGGTGAAAGCGGCGACCTTGTCCTTGCGACGGCGCTTCTCGCAGGGCTTCTCGTAGTAACGCTTGGCGCGCACGTCTTTGATGACGCTTTCACGCTCGAGCTTTTTCTTCATGCGGCGCAGCGCACGATCGATGGGCTCACTTTTGCGCAATTTGATCTCGATGGACATGGTAAATTGGATGGGTCGGGAGTGACGAAAGTTCAGAAAGAACCTTTCGCGCGCGGCTCCGTCAACAGCAATTTTTGCGCCTGCTTTCAGGGGGACCTCCCCGCTGGGCCCTCCCCGGCCGCGAAACGGCCTCCCTCGGCGCGACTCGAAGGGAGATTGCCGCGCCGCGGCGGCCGTCTGGCCGGACCCGAATCCGGCTACGTTTCTGCTTGGGATGCGGTTACAAAACTGCGTCCCGCAGAGTTGCGATGGATCGGCCTTTCCGCTTGCTCACCCTTTTCGCGTGCCTTCCCATGGCGTCCCGTGGCCGCCAAAGATACCAATTTCGTTCATCTTCACGTCCACACCGATTACAGCTTGCTCGACGGGGCCTGCCGCATCGACCGGTTGATGGACCGGGCCGCCGAGTTGGGAATGAGGTCCCTCGCGCTCACCGATCACGGCAATCTTTACGGCGCCATTGAGTTTTACAACCAGGCGAAAGCGAAGGGCATCAAACCCCTCATCGGCTGCGAACTCTATCTCGCCCCCGGCTCCCGCCTCGAACGCGCGGGCCGCTCGGATGAGGGCAAAAGCATCTACCACCTCGGCCTCCTCGCGCGCGATCTCACGGGTTACCAGAATTTGCTGAAGCTGGTGTCCGACGCCCACCTCAAGGGTTTCTACTACAAACCGCGCACGGACCTTGAGACGCTCGCCCGGCATGCCAAGGGTCTGATCGGCTTCACGGGTTGCCTCGCCTCGCTCGTGCCCCAGCACCTGCTGCACGACCGCTACGATGACGCCCGCCAGGCCTGCGGCCGCTTCGTGGAAATTTTCGGGCGCGAGCACTATTTCGTTGAGATCCAGGACCACGGCATTGCCGAGCAGCGCAAAATCATCCCCGGCCTGCTCAAGCTCGCCGAGGAGTTTCAACTCAAGGTCATCTGCTCGAATGATGTTCACTACGTCCGCGCGGCCGACGCCGGTCCGCATGACGCCCTCCTCTGCATTCAGACCGGCTCGAAGATCGCCGAGGAGAACCGGATGAAGTTCGATGGCACTCAATTCTACCTCAAATCCCGCGAGGAGATGGATCTCCTCTTTGGCGAAGTGCCCGGCGCGGTGAGCAACACCGAACTCGTCGCCGAGATGTGCGATCTGACGATCCCATTTCCCAAGGGCTCCGAGCGCTACCCGAAATATCCGTTGCCCCCCGAGGTGAGGACGGATCGCGGCGGTTACCTTAAGGACCTCTGCCTCGCTGGTCTCAAGTTCCGCTACGACGTGGA
>JAUXOH010000413.1 GCA_030682505.1 Candidatus Didemnitutus sp.
GCATGGAGCGGTCGCCGAAGGACACTGAATCCGGCGCACTCAGCGCCGCCAGCAGTGCTTCTCTCTGTGCCTCGAGTTCCGGTAATGTCATCGATTCATCCAGTTCGAAGGGGCTGTGACGCGGCGCGCGGGCTGCGATGAGGGCTCGGCAATCGGCTCCGGCCGCAGCGGCGCAGTTGGCAGCAGAGCTTCGAGTTCCCGCCAGTGCCGTTCCGTGAAGCGGTCCATGCCGTAGATCGAAGCCGCCGCGCGTGCATATACGCGCCCGTCCAAGCTCTCATTCCTCCGGTTCGGGCCCAGCACCCAGTGGCTCTTGATGAAGCTCTCCGACGTCAACTGCCGGAAGTAATCTTCCTCGTACCGCGGAAAGTGGCAGTAGCCTGCCGGGAACGGCTCGCCCGCTTCCACACTCGGTGGTGCCAGCCGCAACCGGCTATAGAGTTCCGATTTCGCCACCGGCGTGCCGAGCGTCCACAGGCGCGTGCCGCGCCGCTTGCCGCCGGAGTCGATCGGCGACGCACCCAGGATGAGCCGATCCGCGCGGCCCGTGCCCTTGATCGCTACGGCCGTCTTCGGATGGGCCGCCCGCGCGCCGGCCGGCCCCCAGGACGCCTGCGGATGCCCGCGCACCCAGTCGTAGGTGATGCGCGGGTTGAAGCCCGCATCCACACACATCACCCGGATTGCTAGCCGCAAGCCGCTGGCATGCGGGAACTCTTCTTCCAGCAACGCGTCGAGCTGCCGCCATACCTCGGCTCGCGCCGTGTCGCCCATGAAGACGCGGTAGTCGACCGACCACGACTCCTTGCCGCGGCCCCAGGCCACCACCTCCACCTCGAGGCGATTGGGGTGCACGTCGGCGCCCGCCGTCAGGAACAACCCGCCTTGCGGCACCGTGCCGATCGGGTAATCCTCGCGGCGGTCGTAGAGCGGCTGCCAATCTGGCGCGTCGCCACGCTCCTGCCACGACTCGCCCAGCACGAGGTTGACGAAGGACTTCAGCCGCTCGACGTCTTTCTGCGCTTTCTCCCAATCGTCGGCGGCGCGGTCCCAGCTATACCAACCGACCGGGCTGTAGAGACTCGACAGGTGATAGCCGCGCGTGCGCCCGTCGCCCGCTGCCTCGGGCCGCCACTCGCCCCGCGCGAGCATCGCGCTCTTGTGGTGATTGAAGAAGGCCTGCTCGCACGCGATGCAGTGGTAGGCCGCCTTCTGCGGCTCGCCCTTCGGCCAGCGCAGGCGCTCGAACTTCAACACCTGGAACTCACCGCAGTGCGGGCACGGCACCCAGAACCGGCGCTGGTCGCTTTCGGCAAATGCCGCTTCAATCCGGCTCAGCCCGGTGACGAGCGGCGTGGAGCACATGAATACCTTGCGCCGCGAGAAAGTGCGCGTCCGCGCGAAGGCCAGATTGATCGGGTCGCCCTCGCCATCGACGTCACCCGGGTAGGCGTCAATTTCATCGAGGAACAGATACCGCACCGCCATCGAGCGCAGACCGACGGCGCTGTTGGCCCCGGTCATCACCAGCACGCCGCCGGGGAACTCCTTCGCGAGGACCGTATTGCCTGAGTCGCGCGAGCGCGGGCTCTTCACCAGTTGCCTCAGCACGTCGCTCTCTGCAATCAGGGGTTCGATGCGCTGCTTCGAGTTGCGCTTGGCCATCTCGACGGTCGGCTGCACCACCATCATTGGGCCCGGCGACTTGTGGATCACGTAGCCGATCCAGTTGTTTCCACACTCCGAACCACCGATTTGACTACCCTTCATGAACACCACACGCTCGACGAGCGAGGAGGGCGAGAGGTTGTCCATGATCTCGCGCAAGTACGGCGTGCGCTCCGTGCGCCACGGCCCAGGCTCAGCTGCTGCCTTTCCCGAGAGCCGCCGGTAACGGTCGGCCCACTCCGAGATCGTCAGCAACGGGTCCGGTCTCAGCCCCGCGCGGAACGCCTCATCGTAAACCTCAGTCGCTGTTTGCGCCGGCAAGCTCATCCAATGCCTTTCGTATCTCTGCAGTCAGAATCTGGTGCACCTTGTCCGCGTCGCTCTCTGCCGCGACCGTGGCGGCCAGGCGATCGGGGATGTTCAGCAGGTTGTCCCGAGCCGTGCGTGCCTTGGTGAACGCCGCCACCTGCACTTCGTCGCGGCTGATCAGCTTCGCCGTTTTCTCTTCGAACTCGATCTTGGCCAGCCGCGCCAGGTAGTTCTCCCGGACGGCCCGAGCGCGGGAGTAATCGAACACGCCGGCAACGGGCGCCTCCGCGCGCTCCGGCTCCCGCGCCGCCGCCGGTGGGGCTGGCTTCGTGTGGCGCTGCCCCGGCCGCGTCTTCGCATTCCATTCGGCATCGGCCCGCTCGCTGTCGAGCATCCCGTCCGCATTGGTGGCAATCCGCCCGGAACGGATCGCCTTCTGCACCGCGGCCAGACTGACGCCACGGTGTCTGGCGTACCCGCGCAGGCTCAGGACTGGCATCGAACTTTCTCGCGATTCACTTGCCGATTCCGCTTGCTTCTAATCGCCACTGGAGTGATGAATGGGTTCGCGATGAAGAACACCAAGGCACAAGCCACCAAAACCAAACAGACCG
>JAUXOH010000419.1 GCA_030682505.1 Candidatus Didemnitutus sp.
CCCTGCTCAATCAGCTCGGCGGACTTGACCTGCCCACCTCGGGCGAATTGTCCTACCGCGATCTCGACCTCACCCGCGCCAGCGAAACCGAGCTCACGCTCTATCGCCGCGAGTCGGTCGGTTTCATTTTCCAATTCTACAACTTGATCCCGAGCCTGACCGCCCGCGAAAACGTCGCCCTCATCACCGAGATTGCGTCGGATCCGTTTCCTCCCGAAGTCGCGCTCGAAATGGTGGGCCTCGGTTCCCGCTTGGATCACTTCCCCGCCCAGCTTTCCGGCGGCGAACAACAACGCGTCGCCATCGCGCGCGCCATTGCCAAGCGCCCCGACGTGCTGCTGTGTGACGAACCCACCGGGGCCCTGGATGTCCGCACCGGCATCGTCGTGCTCGAGGCCATCGAGCGCGTGAATCGCGAGCTGGGCACGCTCACGGTCGTCATCACCCACAATGCCGTGATGGCGGACATGGCGGACCGCGTGATCCATTTCATGGACGGCAACGTTCATCACCAGCGCCGCAACCCGACGCGCGCCGCACCCTCCACGCTGGAATGGTAGGTGCCCTCTCGCCATGCTCTCACAACTTGATCGCAAGCTGATCCGCGACTTGCACCGCCTCAAGGGACAGGCGACCGCGGTGACGCTGGTGATGGCGTGCGGACTCGCCATGCTGATCATGGCGCGCAGCCTCATTCATTCCCTCGAGACGACGCTCGCTGCCTATTACCAGACCAATCACTTTGCCGAACTCTTCGTCCCGCTGAAACGCGCCCCCAATGACCTCGGCGCTCGCTTGGCGGAGATCCCGGGGGTCGCCACGGTCCAAACCGGCATCGCGGTTCAAGTCACTCTCGACCTGCCTGGACTCGACGAACCCGCGAGCGGAATGGTCCGCTCCCTGCCCGATTACGGCGAACCCGAACTCAATCGCTTGTTTCTGCGCCGCGGCCAATGGCTCGCCGCCGGTTCGCGCGGCGAAGTGCTCGTCGGCGAGGCCTTCGCGGTGGCAAACCAACTGCAACCCGGCGACCCGCTCGCGATGCTGCTCAACGGGCGACGGCAGATTTTTCGCATCGCCGGCATCGTGCTCTCCCCGGAATACGTTTTCGAATCCCGTCCCGGCGCCGCACTGCCCGATAATCGCACTTACGGCATCTTCTGGATGCCCTACCGGGAAGTGGCCACCGCGTGGAATCTTTATGGCGCCTTCAATTCCGTGGCGCTGACCTTGGAGCCAGGCGCCGACGAATCACCCGTCATCGCCGCAGTCGATGCGTTGCTCCGTCCCTATGGCGGTTTCGGCGGCTATGGCCGCAAGGATCACCCGTCCCATATCCGCGTGTCGGATGAAATTCGCGTGCTGCGCGTGCTCTCCATCGGCTTCCCCATCGTCTTTCTGACCGTGGCTGCCTTCATGACGAACTCCGTGCTCACCCGCCTGCTCGCCTTGCAGCGCGAGCAGATCGCGATTCTCAAGGCTTTCGGTTACACCAATCGCCAGATCGTCACGCACTACCTCAAATTCGCCGCCGTCATCGTGGTCGGCGGCACGGTCCTTGGTACGCTCGGCGGCATCGCACTCGGCAACGTGCTGGTGGAAATGTATACTCTCTTTTTTCGGTTCCCGGAACTGAACTTCATGCTCGATCGTCAAGCCGTGATGGTGGCCCTGGCCGTCGGTCTCGTTGCGGTGATCGCGGGCGTGTTCAGCGCGGTGCGCCGCGCCGCCAAGTTGCCCCCGGCCGAGGCCATGCGACCCGAGCCCCCGGCCAGTTATCGCCCTTCCCTGCTGGAAGGTCGCGGCTTGGGCCGGTTCTTCAGCACGTCCTTTCGCATCGCCGTGCGCAACATTGAGCGGCGACCGGTGCAGGCATTGTTCACCGTAGCGGGCCTCTCGCTGGCTACGGCGCTGCTGATTCTTCCCAACACCTTCAAGGCCGGCATCGCGGAGGTGCTCGATTTCCAATGGGATGTCGTGCAGCGTCAGGATCTAAATCTGGGCCTGGTGGAACCATCGGGCGTGAACATCGCCTACGAACTCGCACGCCTGCCCGGCGTCCTGCATACTGAGCCGGCAAGGACGGCCGCAGTGCGAATCCATTTCAATGGCCGCAGTCGCCAGATCGGCCTGCGCAGCCTGGAACCGGGAGGCCAACACAGTCGCGCCATCGATTCCTTCGGCCGCGAAATCACCCCGCCACCAGACGGGCTCATCGTTTCGGCCAAGTTGGCCGAGGTCTTTGGCGCCAAGCTGGGTGACGAACTGGTCATTGAGGCGTTGGAGGGTCGGCGACCGCTGCAAGCCGTGCGCATCGTGGCTCTCGCCGCGGATTTTACCGGCATCGCCGCCTACATGGACCGCCGGGCGATCAACCGCTTTCTCGGGGAAGGCGATGTGATCTCGGGTGCCAGCATCACGCTCGATCATTCCCGCCGGGCGGAGTTTCTCCGTGCTCTCAAGGGCATCCCGCGCGTCAGTTGGGTCGCCATCAAGGAAACCATGCGCACAAGTTTCCGCGAAACCACCGCCCAGAGCATGGGCCTGATCCAGACCATTTACCTCACGTTCGCGGTCATTGTCGCCTTCGGTGTCATCTACAACAACGCCCGCATTTCCCTCGCGGAGCGCGCGCGCGAACTGGCAACGTTGCGCGTCATCGGCATGACGCAGCGCGAGGTCGGCGCCATCATCGTAATCGAGCTGGTGATCCTGGCCCTGGTCGCCTTGCCCGCCGGCCTGCTGATGGGCACCTTTCTTTCCGCCGGCATCATCCAATCCGTCAACACCGAGACGATCCGAATTCCGCTGATCTTCACCCCCTACACCTACACGTTCGCAATCGTGATCGTCTTCATTGCCTCCAGCGCGTCCGCGCTTGTGGTGCTCCGGCAGTTGAAGAAGCTCGACTTGATCGGCACCTTGAAAGCCCCCGAATGATTTACCCATGAATGCGAAGTCCCCCTCTCCCGCCGGCAAGAGCCCTCTGCGTCGCGCGGTGCCCTTCGTGATTGCCGCCGCCGCGCTCACGCTCATTTTCCTCGGCTTGCGTCCCCGGCCCGCGGTGGTCGAAACGGCGCGGGTCGTCGTCGGCCCGCTGCGGGCCACCGTAAGCGAAATCGGCAAGACGCGCATCCGGCAACGCTACGTCGTCTCCTCGCCCGTGACGGGACAATTGCAGCGCATCCCCTTCAAGCCGGGCGACGAGATCATCGCCCACAAAACCGTCATCGCCGTGATCGAACCGTTGTCCGCCTCGCCCCTCGATCCGCGCCATCGCGCGCTGGCCGACGCTCGCCGCGACTCGGCCCGCGCGATGGTCGAAAAAAGTCGCATTACCCACGAACTCGCCCGCAGCGAGTTGCGGCGCATTGAACAAATGTATGCGGCCCGCACCGTTTCGCCTCAGGACTTGGAAACCGCTCAACTGCGCGAAACGATGGCCGCACGTGATCTGGTCGCCGCCGACGGTTCGCTGCGCCAAGTCGAGGCTGAGCTGGCTGAGTTTCCTCCGACCTCAGGGATCTCCTCCAATGCGGTGGAAGTGCGCGCACCCGTCAGCGGAACGGTGCTGATCGTTTTTCAGGAAAGTTCGCGTTCGGTCACGACGGGCACCCCATTGCTTGAACTCGGCGATCCGACTGATCTGGAGGTTGTCGTGGAGATGCTTTCCCGGGACGGTGCCGCGATGGCGCCAGGTGCGCCGGTCGAATTCGAACAATGGGGTGGCCCGTCACCGTTGCAGGGCCGGGTGCGTCTGGTGGAGCCCGCTGCCTTTACGAAAATCTCTGCGCTCGGCGTCGAGGAACAGCGCGTAAACGTGGTCGTCGATATCGTGACCCCGATCGAGCAGCGCCGGAGCCTCGGAGACAATTTCCGCGTGGAGGCCAAGGCCATTGTCTGGGAAAGCAAGCAGGCACTCAAAGTGCCGACCTCGGGCGTGTTTCGTCGCGGCAGCGCGTGGGCTGCCTTCGTGCTGCGCCAAGGCAAGGCAACCTTGGT
>JAUXOH010000440.1 GCA_030682505.1 Candidatus Didemnitutus sp.
TTTGCCCATCCCGACTTTCTGAGCGCCTTGTCCTGCAAAAAGTAGTGCGAGTTACATACGTTAAAGGGTTGGTTAAACCTCCCCCACCGGTAAAAACCAAGCCCTAAAACTTCTTGAGCTGAGGGAAGTATTTCTTGTCGTCCGTCCGATCCGGTGGTCCGTTCCGGCGAGATTCGACTTTCGGAAGCGCGGGCAAGGTAAATTGCTTGGTGCCGGGGTTTTGAGGCAACGCCGCCGAAGCGGGAGCGGCCGCCGGAACGTTCAGTTCCGCCAATCCGTCTGCTCGAGCGGTCGAAAGATCAAAAGCTTCGAGGTAAGGATTGCCGACTTCGCGATCGAGGTTGGCCGGACCGGAAGTAACAGTCAGCAAGGTCGTTGTCGTGCCCGTGCGACTACTCACCCGCTCGCCGCTGGCGACGGTAATGCTTACCTCGTTGGGCTGGGTCGATCGGGGCCGGAGGATGTCGTTAAGCGTCTCCCGCACCGGGGAACCGGCGAGCCACTCCTGCATGAGCGGAGCAAAGGGATCTTGGCCGGTGGAGATTCCTGCCGCCGCGCTCGGCCGCTCTGGCCGGTTGGCCAGTTGGACGGAGCGCTGGCGTTCGTAAACTTTAAGAAAGTAATTGGGATCGGCCGGATCGAGTTCTTCTTCGGAGACCTTACCCGCTGCGCCCGTTCGCTCGGGAGGAGTCGTGCCGACAGCTGGGTGTTCCGTTTGCTCAAAGCCGGCGAGCAACCAATTCCTGCGCGCATCGGCGAGCTTGGTTGCCTGCTGCGCTCGATCGGGCGGCGGCGGCGTCACGACCGGTGCGGTGCGCAGCGGAGCAACCTCAAGTGCCGGCAGGACGCTGCGCAAATGGGGACTGGCGAGGCCCGTGGCTTCGGCGGCTTGATCCCTCTTGAGGGCTTGCAATTGTTCTTTGGTCCCGGCGAGTGGCGCAGTGGACTCCTGAGGCCAAAGCAGGGTGGCCGCGCAGATCCCCAAAACCGCTGCTGTTCCGATCCGCTCCATCAGGAATTGAAGAAAATGCCCTTCAGATTCATCTCGAGCGCCTGAGGATTGGGTGAGAACCGCACGCCGTCGGCTTTGCTGATTTTGCCTTCCTTGATCAGCCGATAAAGATCCTTGTTGAAAGACTTCGACAATCCATCGGCGCCACTATCGAGCAGCTGCTGAATCTTGTCGTTCTGTCCTTCAAGAATGAGGTTTCGAATCGTGGCGTCGGCGACCATGATTTCATGCGCCGCAAATCGACCGCCCCCCTCGAGGGCCGGAACCAGTTTCTGGCAGACAAAACCGCGCAACGAACCGGCAATCTGGCGGCGGGCTTGCGCCAACTGCTCCGGGGGAAAGAATTCGAACAGACGGGTGAGCGACTGCGCGACGGTGGCCGCGTGCATGGTCGAGAGAACCAGGTGGCCGGTTTCGGCGGCGGAGATGGCCGTCTCGAAAGTTTCGCGGTCGCGCATTTCGCCGATGAGGATGATGTCGGGATTCTGCCGCAGCACCGACTTGATCGCCATTTCGAAGTTTGGCACGTCGATGCCGATTTCGCGCTGCTGGAAAAGCGATTTGTCGTCGCTGAAGGTGTATTCGATCGGATCTTCAATCGTGACGACGTGTTTCTCCAGATTCTGGTTAATCCAGCTCATCATCGCCGCCATGGTCGAGCTCTTGCCGGAGCCGGTCGCGCCGCACACGAGCAGGATGCCGTCCTTCGCCTGGGAAAGTTTGATCAGGACATCGGATTCGATGTTCAACTCCTCAAAGGTCGGCGGACGGCTCTTGATATGACGCAAGACGATGCTGACGGTTCCCCGCTGATGAAATCCGTTGACGCGAAACCGCCCGACGTCGGCGGCGGCAAAGGCGAAGTCGACTTGGCCGTCGCGCTCCCACTTGTCGCGAAAGACAGCCGGCACATGCTCCATCACCCAACCGTCGGCCTGTTCATTGGTGATCGGGTCCATTTCGACCGGCCGGAGCCGGCCCCCCATGCGCAGGTAACCCGGTTTGTTGGCTTTGATCACGATGTCGCTCGCGCCACTCTCGACGGCGAGCTTCAGCAGATCGTTCATTATCTCGGTATGAATGGTGGTGCTCATGAGGAATTTTTGGCGTGAACCGGCTAAAAAGCTGTGCTTTGCCTAACAGCCACGTTTAATTGTTGAGACAACTCTCCATGAAGTCGAGCCGCCCGTTTACCGGAGCCATCACTGCCCTCGTCACCCCGTTCAAGTCCGGGGCGGTCGCCTACGCCGACCTTCAGCGTCTGGTCGATTTCCAACTCAAGGCGGGCATCAATGGCCTCGTGCCCGTGGGCACGACCGGTGAATCGCCCACCCTCGATTCCGACGAAGCGCTGGAAGTGATTCGTTGCGTTGCCGAGCGCACGCGCGGGCGCGTGCCGGTGATTGCCGGCACGGGGTCGAACAACACCAAGAAGGCCGTCGAAATGACCCGGCAAGCGCACGCCGCGGGCGTGGACGGCATGCTGGTGGTCGCGCCCTACTATAATCGCCCGACCCAGGAAGGACTTTTTCAGCACTTCGCAGCCGTGGCCGAGGCAACGGACAAGCCGATCGTGCTCTACTCGATTCCTGGTCGTTGCGGCATTGAGATCAGCGTCGAGGTGATCGCGCGCTTGCGGGCAAAGTATTTCCACGTTTGTCACGTCAAGGAGGCCGGTGGCAGCGTTGATCGCGTGGATCAGATTCTCCAAGCCTGTGGCGATGCGGTGACGGTGCTGAGCGGTGATGATCCCCTCACCCTCCCGTTCATGGCCGTTGGGGCGAAGGGCGTCATCAGCGTCGCGAGCAATCTCTACCCCGGCGCCGTGGTGAAGCTCGTGGATTTTGCGCTCCAAGGCGACTACGTCCGTGCGCGGGTGCTGCATCGGAGACTCTATCCCGTCTTCAAGACGATCTTCATCGAGTCGAATCCCACTCCCGTGAAGGCCGCGCTGGTTCGCGACGGCATCATCAGTGCGGAAGAGGTTCGCGCCCCGCTCTGCCCTTTGGGTGCCGCGAGTCGCAAGACGCTCTTCCGGGTGCTCGACGCCTATTCGCCAAGAAAGTGAAACCGCCCCGCATCATTCTTCTCGGAGGCAAGGGTCGTATGGGCATCGCGGTGCAAGCGGCGGCCGTCGAGCTGGGATTGACGATTGCGGCGACGGTATCCGCGCAGGACGATCTGGCGGCGGCACTTGATCTCGGAGACGTGGTCGTTGACTTCAGTTCCCCCAAAACCACCCCGCACTTGCTGGAGTTGGCGGTGAAGAAAAGAAAGCCGCTCGTGATTGGCACCACGGGCCATGATGCTACCGCGAAGCTCAAACTGCTGGCCCAGGCGGCGGGTGTGCCGACGGTTTGGGCGGGCAATTTTTCCGTCGGGGTGAACCTCTTGTTCGCGCTCACCTCCCGGGCGGCGCGAACCCTCGATGATCGTTTCGATGTGGAGCTGGTCGAGATGCACCATCGCCACAAGCAGGACGCCCCGAGTGGCACGGCGACGCGACTGCTGGAGTTGATCATGGAGGCACGGGCGCTCGGCGACGACGCCCTCCGCCATGGTCGGTCGGGAATTACCGGCGAGCGCAGTCCCAGGGAGATTGGCGTGCACGCCGTGCGCGGTGGCGACGTGGTCGGTGAGCACTCGGTGATTTTCGCCGGGCCCGGCGAGCGACTCGAACTCACCCACAAGGCGAGCGATCGGATGATTTTTGCCCGCGGTGCGTTGCGGGCCGCGCTTTGGGTCGTGCAACAGCAGCCGGGCGTCTACGACATGCAGGACGTGCTCGGGTTGAAAGCTTGATATGATCAACCGCATCACCGGCACCCTGCTTTCTGCTGCTCCGTTGCAGGCGATCATCGAGATCGGCGGATTGGCGTATGAAGTCCATATCCCGGTCACCACCGCGGAACGGCTGCCTCAACCCGGCCAGCAAGCGCGGTTGCACACGCTGGTGGTCTATCGCGAGGACGCGCAGACAATGTATGGCTTCAGCACCGAGGAGGAACGGGACTTCTTCCGACTCCTCGTGGAAAAGGTTTCCGGCATCGGCCCGAAAACCGCGCTCAGTGTGCTGAGCAAACTCTCCCTGCCCGTGCTGCACGGCGCGATTGCCGCGGGCGATGTCGCCTTGCTGGCGAAATGCCCGGGCATCGGCCGCAAGACGGCGGAAAGGCTCGTGATTGAACTGCGCGACAAAGTGGGCGTGAGTTCGATTGCTCCCGCCGCTGCGTCGGGTGGCGCAATGGTCGCGCCCGAAGAGAACAAGGTGCGCGATGCCGTGATGGCTCTGCTTGCGCTTGGCTACAAGATGCCCGATGCCGACAAGGCCGTCCGCCAAGCCTGGGTTGCGCTGGGTTCAGGCGCCACGACCGAGGCGCTGGTCAAGAAAGCGCTCGGGTAACCGAGAACGCGCTCGGGCAACAAAAAGCCCGCCACGCGGGCGGGCTGAAGATGAACGGATCGGGCGAAAGCCTCAGCGCTGGAACTGAAAGGCGGTAAACTCGGCCGTTCCCCGTTGTCGCCGATTCGGGAGTGAATTCGGGGCGCGGGTTGGGAAAACCTGCCGTTGCTCGTACAAGCCGTCATTGAAGAGCGAAATTCGCGCCGGATCGTTGCCGGTCTGACCCAGACTGAGGAGGCGTTGCTCTTCCTGACGCAGAGTGGCCAGAAGCGCGGTGTAATCGCGTTCGTCGAGCTGACTCGAGCGCAGGTTCGTGAGGCTCGCTCGCGATTCCGGAACGCCACCTGTGACCGTCGGCAGCGAAGTTTCTGCGACGACCGTCGGCATCGGGGCGGCAGCCGTGAGGGCGATCGAAGACGGAGCGTTGCTGGTCTCGTTCAAGTTCATGCGGCCAAAGACCAGAGCCAAGCTGGCGGCGGCCGCGAGACCGCCGGTGGCGTAGAGCCACCGCGTGCGGCGCTGCCGCTGGCGATTCTGCAAGTGGGCAATGGTCGCAGGTCGGGATGCCGCCGGAGCCTCGGCTTGGTCGCTGTGAGTACGGAAGCTCTCGTAGACCAGTGCGGTGGCACGGTGCATGCGGCAATAGTGGCGGTAAACCTGACGGCGCTTGGAATTCGACTGAATTTCGAGCTCAAATTCCGCTGCATCTTCCGGCGAAATTTGCCGGTCGATATACAGATTTACCAGTTCAGTGAAGCGTGTGTCCTTCATTTTTGAAAATCCTCCCCTAGTTTCTCGCGCAAGCTTTCCCGGGCGCGGGCAATGCGGCTTTTGACCGTGCCGACGCTGATGCCGAGGATCTCGGCGATTTCCTCGTAAGCGAGATTCTGCACATTGCGCAGGATCAGGATCTCGCGGTGTTTTTCGTTGAGCTCGTCCATGCATTCGGCGACACGGTTGACAAACTCCTGAGTGACCGTGGCGTCCTGGGGTGTCTCCTGTTCGGCGGGGATGAGTTCGGCGAGCGTGGTCGTGTTGTCATGGCCCACCGGGGCATCGAACGAAATGGATTTGTCGCGTTTGCGCCGCCACCAATACCAATAGCGGTTGCGCGCGAGGTTGGTGGCAATCTGGTAAAGCCACGTGGAAAAAGCCGAGTCACCGCGAAAATTGACCAACCCGCGATGCGCGCGGATGAAGGCATCCTGGGTCACTTCTTCGGCATCCTGTTGGTTGCGGAGGAGCTGGTTCACCATCGCATAGATGCGATCCCAATACCGGGTGACGAGCTGGTCGAACGCCGCGGATTCCCCGCCTTTAAAGCGTTCCACCAGCAAATGGTCTAATGCGACTTCTTGGGCCTTGGCTGTCATGTGCTCAGGTTCGTTATGAGGCGGAAAATGGTGAATTGTTCCCACGGAGGTGATTTGGAATGAGAAAAATGCGTCGCTTGGGGCGAGAACGCTCGAACTTACGTTGAGCAATGCGTGCGTTGGTGCCAAATAATTCTTGCCTTAGCTGCCAACTGAAAAAATAACTCCCAACTCTCTGCAGGGAACGGGTCGATAGCTCAATGGTAGAGCAGCGTCCTTTTAAGTCGTTGGTTCCGGGTTCGAATCCCGGTCGACCCACCACGTTTCCTGCAGGGCCCTCCCGGTCGGGCAAAACATCCGGGTTGTCTTTTCCTAGGGGATCGCTATGGCTTGTCCTCAGTTGCGCCTAGGGCGTTTCCCACAGCCACCTTGTCTACCACACCTCCAGCCAAACGGATCATCATTGTTGAGGATCAAACCGCCATCAGCGAGATGCTGGCGGAGATTCTGCGGATTGATCCAAATTACAAAATCGTTGGTGAGAGCGGAGATGGACAAGAAGCATGCGATCTTTGTCTGGACTTGAAGCCCGATGTGATTGTGCTTGATGCACGACTCCCGGGTTTGAGTGGGGTGGATATTCTCCGCCGCATTGCCAAACCGTTGAAAAACACCCGGATTTTGGTGTTTTCTGGTTACGAGAGCCCTGCACTGGTCCGTGAGATGCTTGAAACGGGTGCCCATGGCTTCGTGGAAAAGACCGCCGGATTGACTGAATTCAAGAAGGGCCTCGAAACCGTCGCGAATGGCGGCACCTACTTTGGACCCGGAGTGGCCGCGCTCCTGCGCAATGTGGTCGCCAATAACAGCCCGGCATCAGGCATCGACCTGCTCACCGACCGGGAGCGCGAAATCCTCAAACTGGTGGCGGAAAGCAACAGCACCAAGGAAATCGCCCAGAAGCTCGGCATCAGCGTCAAGACGGTCGACAACCACCGTACGAATCTGATGCGGAAGCTCAATTTGCACGATGTCGCCAGTTTGACGCGCTACGCTTTGGAGATTGGATTGATTGATCATCGCTCTAATGCGTGGGTGCAGTAGTCGATTTCATCGGGTTTTATCTTGCTCGTCCCCCGCCCTTTGGTCGATATCTCGACTAATTTCCTGCCTATCTTTGCCATGAAGAACCTCCAGAAGCTTTTCGTCCTCGTGATCGCCAGTTCCGTGCTCTTGCTCGCCGGCTGCTCCAAGAAGCCCGTTCGCCCAGACCCGAACCTGACGACGATGAACACCATCAACCCCGATCAAGTGGCGCTGCCGTTCGGCGATGTCGCCCCGGGCACCGGTTTGGAATCACGCAACCTGCCCCCGGGCGCGACCGAGGACGAGTTCACGATCCGCGGCTTGATGGCACCGGTTTATTTCGACTTTGATCGTTCGGCGGTTTCGTCGAAAGAGCGCCCGAAGATCGAAACGGCGGTGAAATGGCTGAATGACAATTCCGACAAACGCATGCTGCTCGAAGGCCGTTGCGATTGGCGGGGCACCGCAGAATACAATCTCGGTCTCGGTGATCGTCGCGCCAATGCGGTGAAGAAATATCTCGAGTCGCTGGGAATTTCCTCCGCCCGTCTGGAAATTCTCTCGAAGGGCTCGACGGAAGCACAACAGACCGGCGGTGACAGCGAGTGGTCCAAGGATCGCCGCGTTGAGTTCGTGGTCTTGAAGAAGTAAGCCGCGCAAATTTTACAAAAGGCCGCGGAGCAATCCGCGGCCTTTTTGTTTTCCGACCCGGCGGAGACAGCATTTCGCTCCCTCCGGCTCCCGTGCGCCGTATCCAGGGAAACAAAAAAGCGGCGCCCTTGGCGCCGCTGAAAGTGAGCTGAACTGGGAATGAAACTTAGCCGCGCGCCAGTGATTCCAGCACCCGCGCACTGGTGGCGATGCCCTTCTTCATCACCCGAAGGTCAAACCCCTCGTTGGGCGCGTGCAGGTTGTCCTGGGGCAGGAACATACCCATCATGACGGCGTCAAGACCGAGCACGGTCTTGATATCGGCGATAAGACCGACGCTGCCGCCCTCGCGCAGGTAGAGCGCGGGTTTACCCCAGACGTCGCGCGCCGCCTGATCGAGCGCCCGAAAGCAGGCGGCGAGTTGCGGCGATTGATTCTTCGGCGTATTGGAGCGGTCCGGCGGAATGACCACATAAGGGGTAGCAATGTGCTGCTCGTGGATCTTGAGGGTGACGCCCTTCGGGCAGCGCTGCCTGATTGCCTTGAAGACCGCGGCCTTGACGTTTTCGGGGGTCTGGTTCGGCACGAGCCGACACGTGACCTTCGCCCGGGCCTTGCTGGGAATGACGGTCTTGGTTCCCTCCCCTTGGTAGCCGCCGCTAAACCCATTGAACTCCAAAGTCGGGAGAAATCGAATGGCCTCAAAGGGCGTGTAACCGGGCGGCGTGTGAAATTTCGGAATGCCGAGGAATTTCTGAAAGGCGTCCTTTTTCAGGCCGGCTTTCTTCAACTGCTCGCGTTCCCACTTTTCAGGTTCAACGACCTTTTTGTAGAAACCGGGGATGTTGACGCGCCCGTCCGGCGTGTGGAGCGAGGCGCAAAGCTCGGCGAGGGCTTGGAGCGGGTTCATCAGCACGCCGCCATTCATGCCGGAATGCAGGTCGGATTTCGGCCCGGTGAGCTCAATTTCAAACGCGAGCATGCCCCGCAAACCAACCGTCACGACCAGCTGGTCCGGCGACGGGATGCCGGTGTCGGACATGAAAATGAAGTCCCCATCGAGCAGGTGCTTGTTGGAACGAAGGAAGCTTTTGAAGTTCTTGCTGCCGATCTCTTCCTCGCCTTCGACGATGAACGTGATGTTGAGCGGTAGGTCCGGATTCTTCTCCAAGACCTGGGCCACCGCCGCGACGTGCGCCAGCAGCGGCCCTTTGTTGTCGGCCGTG
>JAUXOH010000441.1 GCA_030682505.1 Candidatus Didemnitutus sp.
CACGTTGCGCGGCGAGCGCGCAACCTACCGTTCCAGGTTACATCCTGGCGGAGGTGACGTGCTCGTCGCGTCACATTGCTCCCCGTCGGTGGCGTGCTCGTCACGCCAGGTTCGTCCTCCGTCAGTGAACCGAGGGTGAACCAAGTGACCTGCACTCGAAAATTAGACCCGAAAGACCAGCAGGCGGCGGTTAGTTCCACCCATGACAGCATCAAGAAACACTGCCGCGAAGCGTCAAAGGGACGGGCCGCGCGAGAGGAGCCGACCGATGGAGTGGAGCATCGTGACGATTGACAGATTCCCAGGTCGGCATCGTGCTTAATCCACGATGCACAAAATCATTTTCCCGGTGTGGTTGCGCGTGTTGTGCCTGCTGGTCTTGCTCACAAGTGCGCCGGCTTTTGCCAACGGCCAGCCGGCGTCCAATGACGAGGTGGTGATCGTTTCAACGACACCCATGGAGCTGGTGGTCGAGAGCACGGGCGTGTCCGGCCAATTCGTCGTCGCCCCGGAAGTCGTCACTGCCGATACCGGCGGCGACCTGATCTACACGATCACCACGGGGCCCCGGTTCGGGCGGGTGGGGCTGGCCGGTGGTGACGAGGAGGATTTCTACCAGAACCGGAGCGGGCGGCTCGGCTATTTCGCCTACCAGCCACGGTCGGGCTATGTCGGCATGGATTCGTTCACCTACACGGTGCGCAACGAGACCTCCGGTCTGGTTTACCAGAACCGGGTCATGATCGAGGTGAAGCCCGCCGCGCCGATCACCCTGGAGAAATTCGAGGTCACCGCGGACCGCGAACGCTCCCTCACCGCGCTGGCGGTCGCGATGGCCACCCGGCCCAATGTCTCGGTCACGCAAAAAATTCCCAGTCATGAGGATTTCATGGATGCAGCAGGCCGCCTCAGCATCTCCAACTCGAAGGTGATCTACGTCTTGGATGACAAGGCCGAGCCTCGGAATGGAACGGCCCGGCTCGATCCCCGCACCGGTCTGCTGACCTATGCGCCCCACCCCGATTTCATCGGCGAGGACCGCATCAGCTATTATACCTTCGACGAGAACAACACCCAGCTGGGGGTGGAAAACGTCGTGGTGGTCAGCGTCGAACCGATCCGCGACCCGAAGCGGATCACCGCCGATCGCTCCCGGAGCCGGGAGGTCGACCTCGTGTTCGTCATCAACAATTCACCGTCGATGGCCGCGCACCAAACCCGCATTGCCGACAATCTCCGACGCTTCCGGCACCACTTTGACGAGCTCAATCTCGATTACCGGATCGGCGTGCTGACGACCGATTTCGTCGACGGGGACTCGGACCATCGGTCCGGAGGTTTTTCCAAGAAGGTCCGCTCCGTGGAGATCGACGCGCAGGGCCACCCGGTGCTCGACCGTCGCCAACGTCCGAAGCAGATCACCAAACAGGTGGCGAGCAACGGCGCGCTCGTGACCCTCCCGGTGATGCCCCAACCGTGGGTGACGCCACAGACACCCGACGGCGTCTTTGCGGAGCTCGTGAAGGTGGGCACCAACGGCGACAGCGACCGCACGGCCTTCACGTCGGTGTATAATTTTGTCGTGGACTCCCAAAACAAGAGCCACGCGCTGCTGCGGCCCGATGCCACGACGATCGTGGTGTTTTTCATGGATGAGGAGGAGACCCGCATGGCGGTGTGGAAGGACCAGCCGAAGGGCGAGCGCCAGGCCTCGTGGATCGAGAACGGCAAACTCCCGGAACTGCTCAACCAATTCAACGCGCGCCACCCGGAGAAACGTCAGACCCTCCAAGGCTACATCAACTATTGGGTGCTGCGCCCCTTCATCATCGTCAAAGGCAACAAGCGCGGAAAGATCCAGATGCACGCGGTGGTGTCACCGGGCAATGTGTCGCATCGGCGCGCCGCCGAACTCACCGGCGGCACGGTGTTGAACATCGAGAGCGACTTCTCCGAACCGCTGGCCGCGCTTGGCGACCGCATCGCCAACACCGTCGCCGTCGCGCTCGAACCGGTCCCGCCCGGCGCGACCCTCTACAAGAAAAGCCTGCGCGTGCTGGTGGACGGTCAGGAAGTGCGGCCCGACCCGGTCAACGGCTGGGTCTACGACGAGCTCACGCACAGCATCCGCTTCCAAGGCACCGCCCTGCAACAGGCCTTCACCGCCAAGATCGACATCACCTACGAGGAGCACCGGCAACTTTAGAGCGGGCCGCGCCACGTTGCGCGGCGAGCGCGCAACCTACCGAGCCGCGCCAAAGGCCTGAGCTCTCGGGCCTGATGGGCGATGCAACCGTCAAGTCCCCGCATCAGGCCGATGTTCAAAACGGAAAGCCGATCGAGACCAACAGGGTGCCGCTCGGGTCGAGCGGGCGCGGGCAAAGGCATTCGGCGGCGGATTGAGCCTGCCCTGCCATCGCAAGAGTTTCGGCGCGCTGAATATTCCAGAGACGGAGGCAAATCGCCGAGTCAACCGCGAGCCGCTATTCGCGGCACCCGACTTTGGCGAATTCGTCAGTGGGACAATTTCCGTCGATGAAGCCATGCACCAAAAAAACTGGCCCCGTGTTCACCGCGAACAAAACACCCGGACAACAAGACCGATGTCCCTGTCTGCGATCAGTTCTTACAAGAGGTAGCAGAGGAAACAAAGATCGAACCGGCGGTTTTTCGCAGCCTGCGTCTCCCAGCCGCGTGCCCCATCGCGTAGCCTTTACGCACACGGCATACTTGGTTGTCCTTCCCCTTGGTATTTCACCGGCATCCCGACAGTTTTCATCTGCTCCTCAAACTCTAGTACCGGTGCGACCTACACGCTTGCTCACTGCCCCTTCTTTACCTTGAGTCCTTCTCAAGTACCAAATGCCCGGCGAGAATCCTATTCTGAACAACCCTTACGAGGAGCCGCTCCTCCACTACGCCACCAACCTCGCGGGTGAGCTTGACTACAGCATAGTGAAGGACGGGCGGCGCATTTTCACCCCAGATGTTCAGTCCATTCCGGTGCGCTCGGGACCTCAGAAAGAACTGCTGGAAGTGAACGAGTATGGTGCAACCTATGGCGATGAGCTGGTGAATCTAGTTCGTCGCGAGGTGAAAATCTGGCGCGGTGAAAAATATCCGAATACCACGCGTGTCACTCGCGAATTACTCACTTACTGGTTTCTCGACCCCGCTCGCGAGAATCGGCTCTTTTATGCCCAGCGCGAAGCAATCGAGACCGCCATCTGGTTGAACGAAATCGCCGAGCGATCCAATCCCGGTCAACATATCCTTTCCCGACTAGCGCAGTCTCAATCTGTTTCCAAAGACTCGACCGAAAACCTTCCCCGCATCGCTTTCAAGATGGCTACCGGCACGGGCAAGACGGTCGTCATGGCCGCCCTGATCGTCTATCACTTCTGCAACCGTCAGGAATATCGCAACGACGTCCGCTTTGCCGATAACTTTCTCGCCATCGCGCCCGGCATCACGATCCGTGATCGTCTCTCGGTCCTTTGTGTGTCTAGCAACTCTGGGATTGAAGGTGCATCCGATTATTACTCCGAGCGACTGCTGGTGCCTCATTCGTTGCGGAAGAATTTCGACAGTCTGAACGCCCATCTGGTCATCACCAACTTTCACGCCTTCCAACCCCGCACCCTGCAGGGCAACAAGCGTTCCCCCTTCGACGGCAAAATCGGGACCGACGGGCAGAAAACCGAGGCTATCGAAGACTACGCCCAAGTCCTCAAGCGCTTGCTGCCCGGTTTTCGTCCCGGCACTCGCCTGCTTGTTCTCAACGATGAAGCGCACCATTGCTACCTCCCCAAGCAAGGCGATAAGCGCAAGGCCGAGGGCGAAAATACGGAGGACGAAAATGCGCGCGCCGCCGTCTGGTATCGTGGTCTCCTTGAGTTGGCGCAGCGCTTCAAGGTGCGTGCAGTTTACGACCTCAGCGCTACACCGTACTATCTCACGGGTTCTGGTTATGATCCCTACAGCCTGTTCCCATGGGTCGTGTCAGATTTCGGCCTGACCGAGGCCATTGAATCGGGGCTCGTAAAGATTCCTTTTCTCCCGACCCGCGACGACACCGACAAGATCAAGGAGCCGATACTGCGCAATCTCTACGAGCATGTGCGCGATGGCCTGCCCAAGTCTGGCCAGCGTACCAAGCGCGCACGCGCCACTGAAGCGGGCGGCAAGTTCAGAGAAGCTCCGCCGCATTTACCGGAAACGCTTCAGATCGCTCTCGATCAATTTTATACTCACTACAAGGACGACTTCAACCGGCCCGGCCAGCAGACGTTTGAAGCTCCTCCCGTATTCATTGTCGTCTGCAACAATACCTCGGTCTCCAAGGAAGTTTTCAAGTTCATGGCTGGCTACGAACAGCCGGCGGAAGACGAGTCGGCCGCGCCGCTCGTCCGGACAGGCCGCTACGATTTGTTTTCCAATTTCGATGCCCAGACGCTGCGCGCACATGCCAAACCACCGACGTTGCTGATTGATTCCGATGCCTTGGAAAACTCGGGACAGGTGGATGACTCCTTCAAGCGCGTCTTTTCTTCCGAGATCGATCAATTCAAACGGGGCTACCGCGATATCCACGGCTCGGCGGCGGCGGAGAACATCACCGAAGCTGAAATTCTTCGCGAGGTGGTCAACACCGTCGGCAAGCGCGGTACGCTCGGCTCGCATATCCGCTGTGTTGTTTCCGTCTCGATGCTGACTGAAGGATGGGACGCCAATACCGTCACGCATGTGGTTGGCATCCGCGCCTTTGGCTCGCAGCTTCTCTGCGAGCAGGTGGCTGGCCGTGCCCTGCGCCGGAAGAGCTACGTGCTTGCGCCTTATGACCCCGGCACTGGCGCGCGCCTCGACGATAAAACTGCCTCTCGCCGCAAGCGTGATGCGGTCAAGAACCGACAGGCTCCCTCCATCCTCTGGAAGTTTCCGCCCGAATATGCGCACATCATCGGCGTGCCCTTCCGGCAGTTCAAAGCCGGCACGGCCACTCCGCCCCCGCCGGTGCCCACCACTCCCGTCAGGGCACTGGAGGACCGTGCCGAGCGTTACGAAATATCCTTCCCTAACATTGAGGGCTACCGAATCGAGTATCCTGAAGGCGCGCTCAAGGCGGACTTCAGCCTCGTCGAGGATTACGCCATTCACGCCAACGAAATCCCGACGAGGACGATCCTCGAGAATGCTTTCGCGGCAGACAAGGTGAGGCTCTCCATTGAGGAGCTGCTTAATCAGAGGGAGCAGCCGATTCTTTTTCGGATCACAAAGGATCTTATCCGTGACCACTTCTCTGACGATCCCACCGCGCCGGCTTTCCACCGTTTCTCGGAGCTGCGCGCCATTGTCGAGGAGTGGTATCACACCAAGGTGAAGGTGTTGGGCAAAGGGCCGGAGTGGAAAAAACTCCTCTATTACTGGGACCCCAAGAAACTCGTGGCTGCCGTCGCCAAGGGCATCAGCACCGGCCAGCCGGGTGAGCCGTCCGTCCGGGCCATCATCAACTATTACAACCCGTCCGGCTCCTCCCGTTTTGTCCACGGTATGACGAGCAAGGAGTGCTACGAGACCCGCCACAGCCATGTGAATGCTGTCGTACTCGACAGCGGCTGGGAAGGGCAGGCGGCCAAGGTACTCGACGATTTTGCTGAGGAAGGCCGTATCGAAACCTGGGTGAAAAATCATTTTCTTCAGTTTCGCATCCCCTATATCGCCGATGACGGCGAGGCGCACCACTATCTCCCTGACTTCATAGTCCGCACCCGCGACTCCGACGGTATCGCCCACCATCTGGTCATCGAAATCACCGGCGCCCGCCGCGACAAATACCCGAAGGTCTGGACCACCTCCGAGCGTTGGGTGCCGGCCGTCAACGCCCTGCCCGCAGCCCGAGGCTTCGGCCGCTGGGATTTTCTCGAAATCGCCGGCGAGACCAAGGTCGCTGACCTACGCAATATTCTCCTCAAATGGCTCGACGCCCCCGCTGACACCAAGCCGCGCATCCGCGCCGGCGTGATGGACCTTCGCCGCGAGTTTGAATATGTGAATGGGCCGATCACCGAGGACTTTGAGATTCCCGAGCGGAGCGGTTCGAAGCCTGCCATCACTTTCGATTGAGCCATGCCACGCACCTATCTCCTAGACACGTCGGTTTACAGCCAGCCTATCCGCCGACAGATGCACGCGGGCGTCGCGGATCGCTGGGATGGGCTCAGTCAGGAAAATTCCGCCGTTTCGGCCATCTGTGAGGCCGAGGTGCTCTTCGGTTTGAAGCGAAAGGGATCGGATAGAATGCGCTTAATCTACAATGGCACTCTCCGCGGCCGTTTCCCGGTTTTGCCGGTCGATGCCGACGTCGCTGCCACCTACGCCGATTTGCGCGCTGAGTGCGAGACCAAGGGCGTCAAAGTTCAGGACATGGACCTGCTCATTGCAGCCACGGCCAAGACCCATGGGCTCACCGTTGCCACTCTAAATGGGAAGGATTTTAAGTGCATCGCCGGTCTCGCAGTTGAAGACTGGTCTCAACCGCCGCCCTCCGCCCCATGAGCGCCCAGAAACCCATCAAAGCCTTTAAGCACAAACACGCCACCCGTGCCGCCATCCCTTCTCATGAGGAAGCCGGGGCCGAAGCTGCGTCGCCGAAGGTCGCGTCGGGGCCGACCACCGCCTCCTACCCGAAGAATCCTGTCGTCCATCGCGGACAGGACCCGGAACTTTTCTGGCTCAATAAATACGGGGCCGACGATCTGGCCGACAAACTCCCCGTCGACATCCGCTCCCTCTACCGCCACGAGCACATCCAGCCGGAGATGCTGCTGCCGAGCCTCATGCGCGTCGTGCAGACCGACGCCGATCAGGCCGACCTCTTCGGCTCCGGCGATTTCTTCACGCAGGTCTTCGGCAAAGGCGACGAACTCACCAAGCCCGGCGAGTATTACTACAAGCACCGCGAGTGGACCAACCGCCTCATCCAAGGCGACTCCCTCCTCGTCATGGCCTCGCTCCTCGAGCGCGAGGGCATGGCCGGCGCCGTGCAGTGCATCTACCTCGATCCGCCCTACGGCATCAAATACGGCTCCAACTGGCAGATCCGCCTCAACAACCGCACCGTCACCGACGGCCAGGACGACTCCCTCTCCGGCGAGCCCGAGCAGATCAAGGCCTTCCGCGACACCTGGGAACTCGGCATCCACTCCTACCTGAGCTACCTCCGCGACCGCCTCCTCGTCGCCAAGGATTTGTTGCACGCCTCCGGCTCCTGCTTCATCCAGATCTCCGACGAAAACGTCCACCTCGTCCGCTGCCTCATGGACGAGGTGTTCGGGAGTGAGAATTTCGTTGGGCTAATCTTCGTTAAGAAAACGGGCGGCCTCGGTGCGTCGGGCCTCAAATCCGTCGCCGACTACATCGTCTGGTATGCGCGCGACGCCGGGCAAAAAAAATTCCACCCGCTTTATCAGCCAAAAGAACTCGGCAAGGGCGAAACAACCGGAGAACGCTACGACCAACTTGAATCTCCTGATGGCACGCAACAACGTCCGATGACGAAAGAAGAGCGAGACAACCCAAACCTCGTCCCGAAAGGCTGGCGTGCCTACCAGCTCGACAACCTGACGTCCGGAGCTTTCCGCAAAAACACTACCGTCGATTACAAGTTTGAAGGAGATACGTTTCATCCAGGATCTCAGGCTTGTTGGAAGACTACCGTCGCTGGGTTAGATCGTCTCGCGAAGACAAAGCGCATTCAGAAAGCCGGGGGCACGCTTCGCTACAAAAGATACCTCGAGGATTTTCCGGCGGTCGAGATAACCAATCTTTGGGACGATGTCGCTGGCGCGACTGACAAAGCATACGTGGTTCAGACAAGCACTGCGGTCATCTCTCGTTGCATATTAATGTGCACCGACCCCGGCGACCTCGTGCTCGACCCGACCTGCGGCAGCGGCACCACCGCCTACGTCGCCGAGCAGTGGGGGCGTCGCTGGATCACCGTCGATACCTCCCGCATCGCGCTCAACCTCGCCAAGACGCGGATGATGACGGCGAAATTTCCCTACTATAAACTCTACGACTCACAGACCTGCGATCTCCGCCAGGGCTTCATTTACAAAAAAGTTCCGCACATCACGCTCGGCTCCATCGCCAACAATGAACCCGCCGCCGAGGAGACGATCTACGACCAGCCGGACGTGGACGCGAAGCGCCTGCGCATCGCCGGCCCGTTTACCGTCGAGACGCTCCAGAACTTCGAGCCCGTCTCGCCCGCCGCGCTCGCCGCCGCGCGCAAGAGCGACGCCGAAATGGGCAAGTTTGAGGACGTCGTCTTCGAGCACCTCAAGAGCGCCGGTGTGAAGACCGGCGACAAAAAGGAAAACGCCGTCTTCCACCGCATCGACCGCCTCGCCG
>JAUXOH010000451.1 GCA_030682505.1 Candidatus Didemnitutus sp.
TCCGATCCGCTGTCCAACGGACGGGGTCCACCTCATCCAGCCAGAGACTCCGTGCAGGGCCGCGCTGATCGCCAGCGCAATCCCGGGCAGCAGCAAGACCGACCACTCGACCTGCGCCCGCCCGGCGAGCACCAGGGCGACAAAGAAACAAAGCGTGAGTCCCATTGAAACAGATGCGGGGATGCCGCCGATTTCCATCGCGCCAAGTCCCAGCCAGATGGGGAGGAGCAAAATGAGCACCCAGCAGGACCAACGAATGCGCAGGGCCCGGTCGAGCGTCGCGAGGAATCGTCGGCCGCTGGTCAGGAGCGCCGCGGCGAGCGCCAGCACATAGACCGCGGGATCAGAGGCAAAACTGACGTGCTCCGTCAAACTCAAGCGCAAGGGCAGCCACGCCAAACCGACACCCAGGAGGGTGATCAGCACCCCGCGCGATCCGTAGCGTTCGCCCAGCCATGCGCCGAGCGGAATGAACAGCAACACCGCGTTGAACGTCCAACCCCATTCGGTCGGTGGGGTGATGCGGAAGGACAGAAACCAAAGCAGTGGCACGAACAGCCACGGGAGCAGCGTGGAAACGCGTGGGGTAGTCATAGTGTCTGGCCCGTGTTCGCATTCTCGCGAAAAGGAGCGGGCGGGCAACTTCACGATTTGTATTCCTCCCGGGATGGACGACGGGGAGGAGCCATCGCCTCAGCCTTCCTTGGACACCATCGTTTTCCGGCCGCGAAAAATGAGTTGGTCGCCAAGGAGTTGCGGCGGGTCGTCCATCGGAATTTTCCACCTCGGTTCTGACGACCCTCGCCCCGTCTTCGGTGCTGGGCGAAGTCAGGCGGCCGGCTTGCGCACCCGGAAGTGGAGGAAGTAGGCGATGACTTGCGCCTCCTGCAACCGCGGCCACTTCGCGACGGCTTCGTCGCTCGGGCGGGGCTCGGCCACGTGCTCGATCGCGAAACCGGCCCCGACGAGCAGATTGAACCACTCGTTGAGGGGACGGTGGAAACGCGGCACGCGAAAAGTCGGTTGGCGTTCCCGGGTTGACTGGGGCTCGATGCCGAAAATCCACTCGTCGATCCGGCCGCGCGCGTCGACGAAGTAGTCGCCCACTTCGATCGCATAGGTGATCCGGTCGTCGTCGCGACAGTTGCGCCGGTGCGGCGGATTGAAACACGGATGCAGAATGGAAAATTGCAGAAAGCCGCCCGGGCGGAGCACCCGGAACGCTTCGGCCAGCACGCGCTCGGTTTCGGGAATGTCCATCAGGCTCATGAAGCCCACGGCAAAATCGAACGCCGCGTCGGGGAAGGGGAGTTCGACCGCGCTGGCGTGCTGGTAGGCGATGCCGAGCGGGGCGCGCACCTCCTCGGCGTGGGCGTGCTTGATGAAGACCTCGGAAATATCAATCGCGTCCATCGACCCGGCGCGCTTGGCGACGAGGCGCGTGTTGTAGCCCTCGCCGCAACCGATATCGAGTCCGCGCAGCCCGGTGACGTCCGGCAGATTGGCGAGGAAGGCGGGCGTGTTGAGATGATCGCGAAAAACGTCGTAGCCCGCCCGTGCCAGCTTCGTCCACGCCTCGGCGTTGGCGTTCCAATATTCTCCGGCAGCGAGGTGATCCATGGGAAAAGAGTGAAGAATTCCGTCGACTCAGCCGAGTTTCGTTTTGCGCAAATTCAGGCTGATCACGCCGCGGATCTTTTCCACCAGCGTCACCTCGTTGAACGGTTTCATCAGGATGCCACTCACGCCGAGCTCCTCGATTTGGGGCCGGACCGCATGATCCGCCGGCGACGTGAGCATGAGCACGGGAATTTTCCGCAAGGCGGGATTCGACCGCATCATCGTGAGCAGTTCGAGTCCGCCCATCACCGGCATGCTGACGTCGAGCAAGACGAGGTCGGGCAGGACCTTCTCCATGGCGAAGAGGGCATTGAACCCGTTGGTGGCCTCGTTCACGTCGCAGTCGTAGGCGGCGAGGGCGCGCTCGGCGATGAGTCGCACCGTCCGGGCATCATCAACCGTCAATATTTGGGGACGCATGGAATTTTCGCGGACCGGTTCAGCCCACCCAGGCGCGGGCGTTGCGGAAGAGCTTCATCCAAGGCGAATCCTCCGGCCAGTCCTTCGGGGCCCAACTCATGCAGGCGGAGCGGAAGACGCGTTCGGGGTGGGGCATCATGATGGTGACGCGCCCGTTGGTGGTGGTCAGGGCCGTCATGCCGGACAGCGACCCGTTGGGATTGAGCGGGTAGTGTTCGGTCGCCTGATGGTGATTGTCGACAAAGCGCGCGACGACGAGGCCCGACGTGTGGCACGCCGCGGCGGCCGCCGGGTCCCTGAACTCCGTGAAGCCTTCGCCATGCGCGACGGCGATGGGCAAGACCGAACCCTCCATGCCGGCGAACAGGATGCTCGGGCTCGGCTCGATCTTCACGGAAACGTAGCGACCCTCATAGCGTTCGCTCTGGTTCTGCACGAAGCGCGGCCAGTGGTCGGAGCCCGGAATGATCGAGTGCAGGTTGCTCATCATCTGGCAGCCGTTGCAGACACCGAGGGCGAAGGTGTCTGCCCGCGCAAAAAACGCGGCAAACTCGGCCCGGGCGCGCTCGTGGAAGAGAATGCTCTTGGCCCAACCCTCGCCGGCCCCGAGCACGTCGCCGTAGCTGAAGCCGCCACAGGCCGCGAGGCCGCGGAAATCGGCCAGCGAGATCCGGCCGCTGAGAATATCCGTCATGTGCACATCGACCGCCTTGAATCCGGCGCGATCGAACGCGGCCGCCATCTCGACTTGGCCATTCACTCCCTGCTCGCGGAGAATCGCGATGGCTGGCCGTTCCTTCCCGTCCGGCGTGCCTGCGGGCGCCGCCAGATCGAACGTGACGATCGGGGTGAGGCCCGGATTCTCGGGATCGAGTTTGAGCTGAAACTCCTGCTCGGCGCACCGCGGATTGTCGCGCATCCCGGCGACGCGACGCGTCACATCCGACCAGAGCGCGCGGAGGGTGAAGAGATTCTCCTCGATCAGGACCTTCCCGCTGCGGGTGACACGGAAGTTGTGGTTCGGATTGAGGGTGCCGATGCGACTGACGCAGGCCTTGAAACCGTGTTCGCGCAGCGTGAGGAAAACACTGTCGAAGTCGCTTTCCTTCACTTGAATCACGGCGCCCAGCTCCTCGTTGAAGAGGGTGGCGAAGGCTTCGTGCAGGTGCGGAACCTCTAGGTCGACCCCGGTGTGTCCGGCGAAGGCCATTTCAATGACCGTCGCGAGCAACCCGCCGTCGGAGCGGTCGTGGTAGGCGAGGAGCTTCTGCTCCCGTCCGAGTTGCTGGATCGCATTCCAGAAATTCTTCAGGTCGGCCGGGCGATCAAGATCCGGGGTGGCCTCGCCCATTTGCGAGACGACCTGCGCGAGCATCGACCCGCCGAGGCGATTCTTGCCGCGGCCGAGATCGATCAGCAGGAGAACGGTGTCTTCCATCCGCTGCAGTTGCGGGGTGAGCGTCTGGCGGATGTCGGTGACGGAGGCGAAGGCGGAGACGATGAGCGAGATCGGCGCGGTGACGCGCTTCTGCTTCGCCCCGTCCTGCCAGACAGTGCTCATGCTCATCGAGTCCTTGCCGACGGGAATGGTGATGCCGAGGGCGGGGCACAGCTCCATGCCGACCGCCTGCACGGCGGCGTAGAGATCGGCGGCGTCGCCCGGCACGGCGGGCGCGGCCATCCAGTTGGCGCTGAGGTTGACCTTGCCGAGATCACCGATCTGCGCGGCGGCGAGATTGGTGAGCGCTTCGCCCACGGCGAGGCGGGCGGCCGCCGGGGAATTGTTGATCGCCACCGGGGTGCGTTCACCCATCGCCATGGCCTCGCCGGTGTAGACATCAAAGGACGCCGCGGTGACGGCGCAGTCGGCCACGGGCACCTGCCACGGGCCGACCATCTGGTCGCGCGCGATGAGACCCCCGAGGGTGCGATCACCGATGGAGATGAGGAAGGTCTTGTCCGCCACGGTCGGATGCGACAGCACCCGCCGCATCGCCTCGGCGAGCGTGATCCCGTCGAGATTGAGTGGCTGCCGCGGACGCGTGAACGACTTTTCCTTGCGGTGCATGCGCGGCGGCTTGCCGAGCAACACGTCGAGCGGCAGGTCAATCGGCGTGTTTTGGAAATGCGGATCCTCGACGACGAGGTTTCGCGCGGCGGTGGCTTCGCCGACGATGGCAAACGGAGCGCGTTCGCGTTCGCAGAACCGGGCGAAGAGCTCGATGCGGTCCGCAGGGACGGCGAGGACGTAGCGTTCCTGCGACTCGTTGCACCAGAGTTCGAGCGGAGACATGCCCGGCTCGGCGTTGGGGAGCTGGCGCAAGTCAAAGCGACCGCCGCGTTGGGCGTCGTTGACCAGTTCGGGCAGGGCATTCGAAACGCCGCCGGCGCCCACGTCGTGGATGAACGAAATCGGATTCTCGGCACCGAGGGCCCAGCAACGGTCGATGACTTCCTGGCAGCGGCGCTGCATCTCGGCGTTGTCGCGTTGAACACTGGCGAATTCGAGGTCTTCGCTGCCGTGGCCGCTGGCCATCGAGCTGGCGGCGCCGCCGCCGAGACCGATCAACAGCGCGGGTCCGCCGAGGACGATGAGCTTGTCCCCGGGATTGATCGCTCCCTTCTGCACGTGCTCGGCCTTGATGTTGCCGAAGCCGCCGGCGAGCATGATGGGCTTGTGATAGCCGCGCAATTCGGGGCCCTTGGGACCCATCACGTTTTGCTCGAAGGTGCGGAAGTAGCCGTTGATCGCGGGGCGGCCGAATTCGTTGTTGAACGCGGCCCCGCCGAGCGGACCCTCTAGCATGATCTCGAGGGCGGAAACGATCCGGTGGGGTTTGCCATGGTCTTTTTCCCAGGGTTGCACCGCGCCGGGCAGTCGAAGATTGGAAACGGAGAATCCGACGAGCCCCGCCTTCGGCTTGGAGCCGCGTCCGGTGGCACCTTCGTCGCGAATTTCACCGCCGGAGCCGGTGGCCGCGCCGGGGAACGGCGAAATGGCCGTGGGGTGGTTGTGGGTCTCGACCTTGCACAAGAGGTGAATCTCTTCGTCGTGCGCCGCGTAGACGTTGGTGCGGGGATGGACGTAGAAGCGGCCGCCGCGCGTGCCCGTGATGACGGCCGCGTTGTCCTTGTAGGCTGAGAGGATGCCGTCGGGGTGCAGCTCATGGGTGTTCCTGATCATCTGGAACAGCGAGCGGTCCCGGGCGGCACCGTCGATTTCCCATGTGGCGTTGAAAATCTTGTGGCGGCAGTGCTCGGAGTTGGCCTGGGCAAACATCATCAACTCCACGTCGTGCGGATCGCGGCCGAGTTGGCTGAAGGCGGCGACGAGGTAGTCGATTTCGTCTTCGGCCAGCGCGAGACCGAGCGTGGTGTTGGCCGCGACGACGGCCGCGCGGCCTTGGGCGAGCAGGGGCACGACCGTCAACGGCCGCGGAGCTTCGTGGCGAAAGAGGGCGGCGCAGGCGGCGAGATCGGTAAAGACGACCTGCGTCATACGATCGTGCAGCCGGCTCTGCAGGCGCTGCAGGTGCACCGCATCCAAAGGCGCCGCGGGTTCACCCAAATCGACGGTGAACTTGATGACGCGTTCGATCCGGGCCACCTTGGCCAGGCCGCAAATCTGGGCGATGTCCGTGGCCTTGGATGACCAGGGCGAGAGCGTACCGGGACGCGGTGCAACGACTTGCACGAGGCCGCTGACCGGGGTGGCCGTGCGACTGGGACCATAGGTCAGGAGCTTTCCGAGGATTGACCGTTCCGCCGTCGTCAGGTCGGCCGTGGTTTCGATCAGATGAACAAACTCGGTGCTGAGGTCCCGGACCGGCAGGCCCACGCTCATCAAGTCCTGCAGAAGCTTCTGGAGGCGAAAATGGGAGAGGGCAGGAGAGCCGGGGAGAGTCAACATGGGCGGAAAAGAGGGATGTTCACGAACTCGCTGGGCGCGTCAAGGAGCGGAACCGACTCTTGGGCGGGTGAAACGCAGAATTGTGCCCCGGGGAGCGGAGGAAAACCGGAGAAAGCCGTTGACCAATTTTTCGTCGGCGCGAAGGCTGCGTTTTTCTCTGCCGACCGATGCCCGAAACCCCCCCAAAGAGGTCCGTCGTCGCTCCCGTTGCCCTCGCAACGGGAAGTCGCCCGCACGTCGGGGCTGGTGCCGGGTCCCCCTTCACTGATCCCGGTTGTTCCCGATGAGCGATTTCGTTTCCCACGAATGCGGTATTGCCCTGCTGCGGTTGAAAAAACCGCTCGCCTACTATCAGGAGAAGTACGGGTCGCCCTTGTGGGGACTCTACCAGCTCTTCCTGTTGATGGAGAAACAGCACAATCGCGGACAGGACGGCGCGGGCGTGGCGTGCGTGAAGTTCGACATGCCGCCGGGGGAGCCCTACATGTTTCGCGAGCGCAACGTGGAGTCGAACCCGCTGGACAAGATCTTCCAGCCCCTCCTCGAGCGTTACAACCACCTGCAGGCCACGGGCACGGTGCATCCGGAGTTTCCGGAGACGGTGAAGAAGAATTTTGATTTCTGCGGCGAGCTCTATCTCGGGCACCTGCGCTACGGCACCTCGGGCGGCTACAACCTCAGTGCGTGCCACCCTTATTTTCGCCGCAGCTCGTGGCCGACCCGGAATCTGGTGCTGGCGGGCAATTTCAACATGACCAACACGGCGGACCTCAACGCCACGCTCACGGCGACCGGTCAGCATCCGATCTTTGCCACGGATACGCAGGCGCTGCTCGAAATGCTCGGGCACGGCTTCGACGAGCACCATCAGGCGCTCTACCATGCCCTCCGCGCCCAAGGCCTGACGGGCACCCAGATTTCGCAGCAGATCAGTCTCGATCTCGACCCGGCCCGCGTCCTGCGCGAGGTCTCGGCCGAGTGGGACGGCGGCTACACGTTGATCGGTGCCCTCGGCAACGGCGACGCCTTCGTGACGCGCGACCCGGCCGGCATCCGCCCCTGCCACTGGTTTGAGGACGACGAGGTGGTCGCCTTTGCCTCGGAGCGGGCCCCGCTTTGCACTGTGTTCAATCGCTCCCCCGCGCAGGTGCAGGAACTTGAGCCCGGCCACGCGGTGATCGTGAAGAAAAATGGCACCGTGCGCTCCGAGTTGATCAAGCCCGCCCTGCCGCGCGCCCAGTGCACCTTCGAGCGCATCTATTTTTCGCGGGGCAACGACGCCGACATCTACCGCGAGCGCAAGGCCCTCGGGGCCGAGCTGGCCGAGCCGATCCTGCAGGCGATCGACCGGAATCTCGAGCACACCATCTTCGGTTTCATTCCGAACACCGCCGAAGTCGCGTATTTCGGCCTGATGAGCGAACTGCGGATGCGCCGGCGCTCCGAGGTGAAGCTGGCGTTGCTCGAGGCGTCCAGACTGGGCGAGCTCACCGAGGAACTGGTCGATGAACTGATCCTGATCAACTGGCCGCGCGGGGAGAAGATCGTCGGCAAGGACGCCAAGCTGCGCACCTTCATCGGACAGGAAAAATGGCGCAACAACCTCGCCTCGCATGTCTACGACGTCACCTACGGCGTCGTCACGCCGAAGGACAACCTCGTGTGCATCGACGACTCCATCGTCCGGGGCACGACGTTGCGCCGCTCCATCCTGCGCATTCTGGGTCGGCTGAACCCGCGGAAGATCATTGTCGCCTCGACGGCGCCGCAGATCCGTTACCCGGACTGTTACGGGATCGACATGTCCGAGCTCGGGAAATTCATCGCCTTCGAGGCGGCCGTCTCGCTGCTGAAGGAACGGGGGCAGGGCGCGGTGCTCGAGGAGGTCTACCAACGGTGCCGTGACTACGGGCTGCAGAAGTCAACGGAACCGGTCAACCATGTGCGCCAGATCTACGCCTCGTTCTCCGCCGAGGAGATTTCGCAGAGGATCACCGAGCTGGTCACCCCCCGCAACGGCGAGTGGCAGGGCGAGGTGGTGATCATCTACCAGTCCCTCGAAAGCCTGCACCGCGCGTTGCCGAATCACTCGGGTGATTGGTATTTCAGCGGCAAGTATCCCACGCCGGGCGGTTACCGCGTCGTGAACCAGGCGTTCGTGAACTACTTCGAACAGGCCGAGGGCCGCGCCTATTGAAGCCGGGGCTCGCCCCGGGCTCCGCTTTCCTCCCTGCATGTCGCTTTCCTACGAATCTTCCGGCGTCGACTACGATCAACTTGATGCGTTCAAGCGCGCTTGTCAGCGCGCGGCGCGGACCACGGCGGTGGAACTCGCCGCGCATGGTTACGCGGAACCCGCGAGCACGCGGGGCGAGAGTGCCTACCTGATCGAGGCGGCCGATCATTTTCTCGCGCATGTCGAGGAAGGTCTCGGCACGAAGAACCTCGTGGCCGATGCCGTCTATGCGCAGACGGGACGGAATTTTTATCGCGAGATCGCGATTGATACGGTCGCCACGATCGTGAACGACCTCGTCACCTGCGGGGCCTTGCCCATCTCGGTGGCGATGCACGCAGCGGTCGGCGAATCCGACTGGTTTGCCGATGCCCCGCGCATGCAGGCGCTGGTGGATGGCTGGGCCGAGGGCTGCCGCCAAGCCGGTGCCGTCTGGGGCGGCGGGGAAACGCCCACGCTGCGGGGAATTGTGGAAAAGGACGCCATCGTGCTCGCCGGTTCGGCCATCGGGAAGGTGGAGCCGAAGTCCCGCCGGATCACGGGCGACGTGCGCGCGGGCGACGCAATTATTTTTCTGGCCAGCTCTGGCGTGCAAACCAACGGCCTTTCGCTCTGCCGGTTGATCGCTGACCAACTGCCGCAGGGTTACCAGACCCCCATCGGGCACGGCGATGCGCGCACCTACGGCGAAGCGTTGCTGGCCCCCTCCGTCATCTACGTGGCCTTTGTGCGCGAGTGCCAACGCCGCGCGCTGAAGCTCAACTATGTCTCGCATGTCACCGGTCACGGTTGGCGAAAACTCATGCGGCTCGACGAACCTTTCGTCTACGAAATCACCACGCCGCGCGAGCCGCTGCCGTTGTTCAGGTTCCTGGAGCAGGCCGGTCCGATCGCCCGGCGCGAGATGTATGCGACCTTCAACCAGGGCGTTGGCTTCGCCGCCTACGTCGCGCCTCAGGACGCCGACGCGGTGCTGGCGGCCGCGCAAGCCACCGGCTACGAGGCCTGGCTCGCCGGTCACGTGAAGAAGGACGGCACCCGCAAGGCCGTGGTGGTGCCGTCTCTCGGCCTCGAATTCGACGGCAGCACCTTGCAGGTGCGTTGACGCACCCGCGTTAGCCCGAGCCGCTCCGCACGCTCGTGTCCAGAATGGTGGGCGGCGTGATGACTGGTGCAGGTGGCGGAGTGGTTTTCGGCGGGCTCGAGACGCCGGGCTGCTCCTGTGTCGTTTGCTGGCTCGACGGCTGAGAAGGGGGCGAGGTGGTCACCGGAGTCTGGGCGGCGGCGTTGCTCTGCTCGGTCGGGGTGAACGACGTCGATTGGACGGCCTGTTGAATGGCCTGCGTGACCGCCGTGTTGATCGCCTGCGTCGCTTCGGCGGAAATGGGCTGCGCGCTCGAGACCTGCACCGAGGTGACGGTGTTGGTGGTCGGATTCACCTGCACGACGGCGGATACTTCCTGGCCGGCGGCAACTTCCACCTCTGTCGCCGTTGTGTCGGTGGGAGTCGAACCCTCTCCCGCCGGGACCACCCCGGAAAACACGACGCGACCCTCCGAGGTGCTGAGCTGGAACTGCACCTGGCCGTCGGCTTGGAAACGCAGGACGATGCGGAAGGTGGTGCCACGGATACCGGCGGCGCCGACCGGCGTCTTGATGTCAAAGCGCGAGGTGGTGTTGAGCTTCTTCACGCTGCCGACCATTTCACCGTAGGCGAGATTGAGCCGGGTTTTGGAAACCGTCGGTTCGCCGGCCAAGCCGGCCACGGCGATGTCCTCACCGAGCGGGTCCATCTTGAATTCCTCGACCGCCAGCCGGCTGTTTTCGGCCAGTTTGATGGAAGAGCCGTTCATGAACACCAGCACGACCCCGGAGTCGGCGCCGGTGTCTACCACGTCGGTCTCGATGAGGGACTGGCCCTCGACTATCGGGGTCCGTGAGCCATCGACGGTGACCTTCGTCACCTCGCCGGTGACGCGCACGGCTTTGATCGCGCCAGCTTGGGTTTGGGCGGAGGCGGACTGTGCGAGGGCGAGGAGCGCCACCCCAAGCAAGGCTAGGCGAACGAAGGTAAATCGGTGCATCAGCGGGAGAGGTTGATGACGAGTAAGTTGTCGGGGCGGAAAGACGCGAGCCTGCAATGTCACCCATTGCGCCCAAATTCAGAAGACCAACGGGATCGCCGTTGCCACGATGACGGCTAACCGCCGAAGCACTCCAAATATTTCACGCCGGCGCCGGTGTTGAAGAGCACCACGGATTCATGGGGGCTGACCGTGTTCCGCTGCCGCAAATGCTTGAGCGCCGCGTAACAGGCCGCGCCCTCGGGCGCGACGAACAGGCCCTCGGCCGCGCCGACTTCACGCGTGCAGGCGATCATCTCGTCGTCGGATACCGCAATCGCGCCGCCGCGCGACCGGCGCAAGATGTCGAGCATGATGAAATCGCCGATCGCTTTCGGCACACGCAGTCCCGAAGCGCGGGTCTCCGCGCCGACGTGCTCCGCAGCGAATTTGTCCCCTTGCTCAAAGGCCCGGACGATGGGTTGGCAACCGGTGGCTTGGACGGAGAACATCCGCGGGCGTTTCGCACCAATCCAGCCCATCTGTTCCATCTCGTCGAACGCCTTCCACATTCCGACGAGACCCGTGCCGCCACCGGTGGGGTAGAGCACGACATCCGGCAACTGCCAGTCAAGTTGCTCGGCCAGCTCGTAGCCGAGCGTCTTCTTGCCCTCGACCCGATACGGCTCCTTCAAGGTGGAGACGTCGAACCAGCCTTCCGCCGCCTTGCGCCGCGCCACTTCGGCACCGCAATCGGTGATGAGTCCATTGATCAACGTGACGTGCGCGCCCATTTCGCGACACTCGATGACGTTGGCCTTGGGCGTGTCGGCGGGCATGAACAGGTGCGCCTCCATCCCGGCCCGGGCCGCGTAGGCCGCGAGCGCGCCGGCCGCGTTGCCGGCGGAGGGGGCGGCGAGTTTGGTGAGACCGAGCTGTTTGGCCATCGAGACCGCGGCGGACATCCCGCGGGCCTTGAAGCTCTGCGTGGGATTCTGGGACTCGTCCTTGATGAAGAGCCGGTCGAGCCCTTGGCGCACGCCGAGGCGGGCCGCACCGAGCAGGGGAGTGAAGCCTTCGCCGAGGCTGACGACCTCGGCGTCGCGGCGCACCGGCATCACCTCGCGGTAGCGCCACATGGAGGACACGCGGCCCTTCAGCGCCTCCTTGGTGAGGGTGCGGGCAGCGGCCACCAAGTCATAGGCAGGGTAAAGCGGTTTGCTGCAACAGGCGCTGACGTTCTGGGGCACACCGGCGTCGTGCGAGGAGCCACAAGCGGTGCAAACAAGATGGGTGAGGTGCACGGGGGAAAGGGAACACAAAGCGGCCCCCGGGGCTAGGCAGAAGCTCCGCGCACAGTTTGCGCTATCATTTGGGCTGGATTGGGGTCAGTCTCTAGTCATGGAAAAACGCCCATTTACCGAACTCGGCCTCTCACCGGAGATTCTGAAGGCCGTTGACAAGATGGGATTTGAGGAAGCCTCACCCATCCAGACGGCGGTCATCCCGGTTGCGCTCACCGGGAAGGATCTGGTCGGTCAATCCGCCACCGGTTCCGGCAAGACAGCGGCGTTCGCCATCCCGGTGATCGAAAAAATCGACGTGACCAAGCGCGCCGTGCAGGCGCTGATCCTGTGTCCGACGCGCGAACTCGCGGTGCAAGTGGCCGAGGAGGTGGGCAAATTGGGTTCGTTCAAGCGCGGTCTGCTCGAGGTGCCGATTTACGGCGGTCAGAGCTACGACCGGCAATATCGCGCGCTGGCCGCCGGGGCGCAGGTCGTGATCGGCACGCCCGGCCGCGTCATGGACCACATGCAACGCGGCTCGTTGAAACTCGATCACCTGAAGATCGTGGTGCTCGACGAGGCCGACCGGATGCTCGACATGGGCTTCCGTGACGACATCGAACATATCTTGAGTGCCGTCCCCGATTCACGGCAGTTGCTGTTCTTCTCCGCGACGATGCCGCGCCCGATCCAGGAGATGATCAAGAACTACAGCCGCGACCCCGTCTGGGTGCGGATCGAGGCGCACGCCCAGAACGCCCCGCAGGTCGACCAGATCTTTTTCGAGGTCGATCGCCGTTCCAAGATCGAGGCGCTCACCCGGCTGATCGACATCAATGATTTCCGCTCCGGCATCATTTTCTGCAGCACGAAGATCATGGTCGATGAACTCGACGAGAACATGCACTCGCGCGGCTACGCCGTCGACCGGCTGCACGGCGATCTCACGCAGATGCAACGCGACCGCGTGATGGACAAGTTTCGCCGCAAGGCCTTCGAGTTCCTGATCGCGACCGACGTGGCGGCCCGCGGACTCGATGTCGATGACCTCGAGGTCGTCTTCAATTACGATCTGCCCAACGATGCCGAGGACTACACCCACCGCATCGGCCGCACCGGCCGGGCGGGCAAGAGCGGTCGCGCCATCACCTTCGTGTGCGGACGCGAGATCTACAAACTCCAGAGCATGGCGCGCTATGCCGGCCTGAACATCCGGCGCGAACGGGTGCCGTCGATGAGCGAGGTCGAGGATGCGCGGGTGGACGTTTTCATGGAGAAACTCCGCCGCACGCTCGACGAGAAGAAATTCAAGACCCACGAGGGCGTGGTTGATCGCCTGCTGGAGCAGGGTTACGCGAGCACCGATATCGCGTCGGCCTTGATCCATCTGTTGCGCGGCGGGGCGGAAGAAGCCGCCAAGCCCGCGGCCAAGGCACCCGCCAAGTTCGCCAGTGAGTCGAAGCCCTATCAAAGCGGACCGGCTGCTCCCGTCGCGAAAGCCCCGGTGCGCAAGGCGCCCGTCGAGGCTCCTGCCGCCGCGAAACCGGTGGCCGCGAAGCCAGCCGCTCCCGCGGCGGCCGCACCGAAGAAGAAGGCCTACGAGCGCAAGGCCCGCACGGGCCGCGAACCGGGCTTCTCCATCATCTCCTTCAACGTGGGCAGCGAACACCTCGTGACCCCGGCGGATCTGGTGGGAAAAATCGCCGGCGTGACCCGGCTCCCCGCCAGCGTGGTGGGCGCCATCGACATCCACGAAACGCACACCCATGCCGACGTCATGACCGAGCACGCCGCGGTCGTGATCCGCAAGCTTGAGGGCATCAGGATCAAGGACGTGTCACTGACCCCGACCTTGGTGACGCTCTAGGGCAGGGCGCCCCTGCAACTCCCGCGCGCCCCGGAGGCGGCTCCGGCGCGATGGGTGCGGGCACAAAAAAGCCGGCCCGTCGGGCCGGCTGAAAGAGGATCGCGAAGGCGCGCGAGGACGGCGATCAGGGAAGCAGTTTCGCGATCTCGGTCGCGAGGTCATCGCCCCGCAAATCGGTCGCGACGATCTTGCCGTTCTGATCGAGCAGGAAGGTGGCCGGGATCGAGTCGATGCCGAGGGACTTGGAGATCTTGTTGTTCCAGCCCTGACCGTCGAAGTGCTGGACCCAGGTCATCTTGTTTTCCTGCAGGAAGGCTTCGAGCTTGCCGCGATCCTTGTCGAGGCTGACTCCGATGATCTCGAAACCCTTCGCGTGGAATTGCTCATACGCGGCGATGACGTGCGGCAGTTCCGCGATGCAGGGGCCGCACCACGTGGCCCAGAAATCGATGAGCACCACCTTGCCGCGATAAGCCGCGAGATCGAGCGTCTTGCCGTGCATGTCGAGTTCGGAGAAAATCGGGAATTCCGCGCCGGGCTGGAGGGCCGCCTTCATTTTCTTGGCGGCAATCATCGGCTCGAGTTCGACGAGCAGGCCGGAGACTTCGGTGGCAATCTCCGTCGCGGGAAAATCGGCCACGATCTTTCTCAACTGCACGGCGCCTTCGTCGAAATCCTCAAAGATCTGGAGGAACAGCATCGCTTTCATCAGCGCGATCCGGGCCACTTCTTCGGTCCGTTGGCCGGAGTATTTTGCCAGCAGGACATCGAATTGTTTGAGCTCGCCGGCGAGCGCCTCCGCGGATTGCTCACCGGCGCGCAGCTTGGCGCCGATGACTTCGATGAGTGCGTCGAGGTCCACTTGGGCCGGAGTGGGCGCGGGGGCTGGGGCGGGCTCGGCCGGGGCTTCTTGGGCGAAGCCGGCCGTGGTGAAGACAAGGGCAGCCAAAACTGCCGAGAGCAGGGGAAAACGTGATTTCATGAGGGAAGGGGGAATGGCAGCAAAGCGGCGGTGGTTTGCAAGCCAACGGTTTCGACCGGCGGAGCTGCGGGACCCGGGGTCTTCCGCACCTGACCGCCTGCTTGACAGTTTTTCGCGGTCCACGTAACCACGAGCCCGTCATGCAAGCCGCGCTCGATCAGCCGGTCCTCGTGCTTAACCGCCTGTGGCAGGCAGTTAATATCATTGGTGCGCGCCGGGCCTTCGCTTTGTTGGCCCGCGAACATGCCCAGGTGGTCCATCAGACCGACGATGTTTTCCAGACTTACTCGTTGATGGATTGGGTCGATTTCTCGACCTTCAATCCCGCCCTGAACGACCATGAAACCGTGCACACCGTCAACCGCGCCATCCGGCTGCCGCGGGTCGTGTTGCTGACTTTTTTCGACAAGCTGCCCTGCAAGGAACTCAAGCTCACGCGCAACAACGTCTTCGAGCGCGACGACAACCGCTGCCAGTATTGCGGCAAGGTCTGTGCGCGCGAGCAGCTCAATCTCGACCACGTCATCCCGCGGCATTACGGCGGCAAGACGACGTGGGAAAACATCGTGTGCTCGTGCATCAAGTGCAACACACGCAAGGCGAACCGCCTCCCGCACGAGGCGCACATGCGGCTCACCCGCAAACCGTCCCGCCCGAAGTGGCGCCCGGTCATCTCGCTCGTGCTCGGCAACCACGGCCACGAGAAGTGGAAGGATTTCCTCGATGTCGCGTATTGGAATGTCGAACTCGAGGAATAGTTGGCCCGCCATTGCGGTTACCTCAACACCCCAAAAAACGGTCGGCCTCGTGCCGGCCGTTTTTATTTCCGCCGCGCGAGTTGCAGCCAACCGAGCCCGACGATCAGGACCAGCAGGCTGCCGAGAATCAGCATGCCGCGCACTCGCAACGGCACGCCGCGAAAAGCCACCAGCAGCGCCATGCTGGCGAGAATCCATGCCACCATGACGCCAGCCGCGAGCAGACGGGAACGCATGGCGATTCGAGGCAGTCGGTCGAACCTGAGGCCGCTCAGGTGCGGTAGTCCTCGCGCACCGGGGCGAAGACATCGATGAGCTTGCAGGCGGTCAGCGTGGTGCCACCGTGCAGGGTGTTGGCCGGGATCAAGGCCGACATCCCGGGCTCGAGCACCGTGGTCTCCTCACCGACGGTGAACTTGAACCGTCCGGCCAGCACGTAGGTGAACTGTTCGTGCGGATGCTGGTGCAGCGGCACCACCGTGTCGGCGTTCAACTCCACTTCGCCCACGGTCGTGCGTTCCAGATGCGCGTAGCGGCCGCGGATCGTGCCGTTGAAGATTTCCTTGGCGGGCAGGGTGCTGAGCGTGACGAAGGGCATGGCGGCATCCTCGACTCCCGCGCGGGGCTTTTCGATGCAAATTCCCGGAAATGACGCGAAGGACCCTCAGCCCTTCGCCAGCGGCAGGGTCACCCGCATGGTCGTCCCCTCGTCGCCGGTGGCGACGAGCGAGAGCTCTCCATGGTGGTCCTTGACGATGCGCTGGGCGATCGCGAGCCCGAGGCCCGTGCCATCGGTGCGCCCGGAAAGAAACGACTCGAAGATCCGCGGCCGGATCTCCGCGGGAATGCCGGAACCGGTGTCGGTGAAATCGATCTGCACTGCGCCGGTGGCCGGGGCGCACTTGACGGTGAGCGAACCGCCCTCGGGCATCGCCTGCATCGCGTTGAGCGCGAGATTGAGGAACACCTGTTGCAACTGGCCCTTGTTCGCTTCGACGGGGATCGGCCCGGGCGAGGGGAGGTAGCGCAACTGCACCGCGGACTGCGCGAGCTTGGCCCGCAGCAAGTGCAGCGTATCCTCGAGTACGGCCGCCAGCGGCCAGCGCGAGTGCAGCGTCGACGGGGCGCGCGCGAACGACAGCACGCGGGCGACAATGCCCTCCAGTTGCTCGATCTTGTCGGTGATGACCTCGAGGTCGCGCCGCCGGGGATCGTCCACCGGGAAATCGATCCCGAGCGTGCCGTGGAGCAGTTTGATCACCGTGAGCGGATTGCGGATCTCGTGCGCGATCTCGGTCGCGAGCAGGCCGAGCGTGGTGAGCGTCTGGTTCTTGCGCAGCGATTCCTCGGATTGAAAGACGCGGGCATAGAGTCGCGCGTTGTGCAGGGCGACGGCGGCGAAACTGGCGAGCGCGGCGAGCAACCGCTTCTGGGCGTCCGAGAACCGGTGGGGACGGGCGGTGTAGACGGCGAGCACGCCGGCGGGCGCGCCGTCGACCAGCAGCGGCGCGGCGAGGAGCGAGCAGAGGCTGGCGTCGGCCGGCAGATCGACGGCCCCGTGGCCGCCCGTGCCGTTCAAGTCCTGAAACTCCACCACGCGGCCGACGCGCAGGGCCGTCGCGAGCATGGAATGGGTCGCGGCAAAGGGTTCGCGCCCGAGCGCACTGTCGACGAAATTGAGTTCACTGCTCCAGGCTTGGAGTTCGAACAGGTTCTGCGCCGGGTCGCAGGCGTGCAGGGTGCAGAGCCGGGCGTCGAACAGGCTGCGACCGCTGCGCGTGAGCGTGGCGAGCAGGTCGCCTTCTTCGAGGCGGGCGACGAGCGAGTGGCCGAGTTCGACGAGCGTCTCGAGCTGCGCGGACTCGCCCTGCAGGCGCTCCAGTTGCCAGCGGCGGTGGAGCATGCGGCTGGCCTCGTCGGCAAAGCGCACGAGGCGACCGAGGTCGGCCGCGGTGAAGGCGTTGGTCCGGTCGGCGTCGATGTTGATCACGCCCACGGCCTGGCCGTGATGGAGGAGGGGAGCGGCGATCTCGCAGCGCACCGCCGCCCGCGCGGCGATGTAGCGGGGATCGGAGTGCACGTCGGGCACGAGGAGCGGTTTGCCCTGCAATGTGACCCATCCCGTGATGCCCTGCCCGAGTTTGAGCGCAAAATTGCCGGTGTCGGGCGGCAGGCCCTGTTGCGAGGCGATCTCGAGGTAGCCGGTGTGGGGGTTGAGCAGCGAGAGCGACCCGCTGGCCGCACCGAAAAATTCCAGCAGGCTGGCGAGCACGGCGGCCTCGGCGGCGCGGGCATCCCCCTCGCTGGAAGCGAACGCGGCGATGCGGTAAAGCACCTCGAGCTCGCGGCTGGAAACAGAATCAGGCATCTCGACCAGAAGAGATGAAGGCATTGCGGCCTGTTGGGGAGCGAATTCTAGCTCGCCGCCCCGAGCGCCCGCAGCAACTCGTCGCGCAACCCGGTCAGCCGCGCCACGTCCACCGCCCGGTCGTCCGAGGGATCGAGGTCAAATTGATCATAGGCCAGCCCGCGCTCCGTGTGGACGCGCGCCGCCGTGAGACTGAAGCCGTTTTCCGCGATCACGCGGCCCACCCGGTAGAGCAGGCCGAAACGGTCCGGGGCGTGCACCTCGATGATCACCCGGGGCTGGGAGATCTCCAGGTAGGCCTCCACCGACGGGATGCGCGAGGATTCCGTCACGGCAAAATGGCTGGCCTGCGCCGAAATCGCGGCGCCGAGGTCCTGGTTGGCCACCAGTGCGCTCTCCACGGCGCGCGTGAATTCCGCGCGGAAGCTCTCGGCGTTCTGCGCGGGGGCGGCTACTTCGAAGCTGTCGATCGCGATGTGGTCGGTGCGGGTGGTGATGCGCGCCGAGAGGATGTTGAAGCCCGCCACGCTCAGCGCGCCGGCGAGCTTGTAGAACAGGCCCCCGCGGTCCCACGTGACGATGTGGGCGGAATGGCACTCGCGGTCCGGGTCGTCGCGCCACTCGATCACGGGCCGGAGCGACCCGAGCGAGTCCGCCCCGGAGATGTTGCGGAGCAGCTGGTTCACCATCGTCAGGTGCAGCGCCACGTCCAACTCGCCGGTTTGGGCAAAATAGCGGTCGGGAAGGAGGTTGAAATGCGCGGCAATCTCGTCGGCG
>JAUXOH010000455.1 GCA_030682505.1 Candidatus Didemnitutus sp.
GTTCAATTATGCCCAAACCAAGGAATCATTTGTGCGGCTGACCGGACTCGATAAACTTGAAGACGCACAGCTTCCAGACGAGATTCCGCGGGTGGGGTACTCGGCGCAGGCGTTTGACCAGCTGCTGGCCGCTTTTCTTTCGAAGCAAGAGTTTCCCACGACCGAGGTTGTCAGTCTTCGGCGCCAGCTGGAAATTGACGAACTCCACTACCGCAATGCCAAGACCCGCCTCCGGCCCAAGTTGAATCTCGTCGCGGGCATCAACCAAGATGAGCAGAGTTACACGCTCAACACCGTGCAGAAGTATCGGGTGAAGTCGTTCTTCGGTGGCTTTACTGCCACTTGGTCCATTTTTGACGGATTTGCCTCACAGGCTGTGACCCGGAATGCGTTGGCCCGCCGTCGCCTGACAGAAATCGGCTATGAGGACTTGGTTCATCGGATCGGGCAGCAGGCCCAGTCTCAAGCCAAGTATGTTGATTTTGCCGCCCGGACCATGGCCATTTCCGATCGCGCGTTCCACTCGGCGACCGGCAACCTCAACTCCAAACAGGACGAGTTTCGGCGTGGGCTCGTCTCGGAGTCCGATGTCACCGTGGCAGAAATCTTTTTGATGGATGCACGCATCTCCGCCTACCATGCGCGCGCGGACTATATGATCCGTATTGGTGACTTCCTTGGCACCCTCGTCGAGGATCCGGCCAGCAAAAATCTTTCGTCGAAGTAATGACTCCCTCTCCTCCTGCCCGCAGCTGGGCCCTCCGCATTTTCATCATCGTCGCGGTCCTCGCGCTCGGCATCTGGGGCGTGGGCTATCTGCTCCGGCCGGTCGCACTGGTCGCCGTCGCGACGCGGGGCAAGGCCGTGCGCGCCGTCCCGGGCTCGGTCGAGGTCAAGGCCGAGTTTGCCAATGAACTCAAGAGTGCCGTGGGCGGTCGGGTCGCTCATACCACGCTTGATGTGGGCCAGCGGGTCTCCCAAGGCGACGTGCTCGTCCAACTCGACACCGGCGATGTGGATCTGGAGATCGAGCGGACGAAGAATGAGATCGTGGCCGCGCGGCGCAAAGTCGAACTGGGCTCCACGCTCCGCGCCGATGTGCTCAACATGCGCGACACCGTGGCCAACCTGGAGCGGCAGGTTGCCGCCGGCGCCTACCCCGCGGCGGAATTGGAAAAGCAAGGCCGCTCGCTGCAACAAATCGAGCAGCGGATGGAACTCGATGAAGTTAATCTCAAACTCTCGCTCGAGACATTTGAAAACTCGCTGCGCGCCAAGGAACGCGAGAAGCAGAAGATGACGATCATCGCTCCGGCCGACGGCATCGTCACCCAAGTTTATGCCCGCGTCGGCGACCTGATCGGCAGCAATTCGCCGATCGCGATGATGATTTCCGTCGGTCGCGTCGTTGAAGCCAAACTGAGTGAGGAAAATTTCGCGGCGGTGCGGATCGGCCAGCGCGCCTCCATTCGCTTCCTGACCTACGGTTCGGAGCAGTATAATGCCACGATCTCCAAAATTTTGCCCTCGGCCGATTCGGCCACCCAGCGTTACACCGCGTTGCTTGAGGTGATGATGCCCGCAGGGCGCGCCTTGGTTCCCGGCCTGACCGGCGAAGTCAGCATTATCATTTCCGAGCGGGCCAATGCCGTGATCATTCCGCGGCGGGCCCTGGTCGGCGATTACGTTTACGTGGTGGAGGGTAACCAATTGGTGTTGCGCCCGGTTGAAAAGGGCTACGAAAGCCTCAACCAAGTCGAGATTCTCAAGGGACTCGCGGTCGACGAACGGGTCGTCGTCGAGCAACAAGATCGCTTCCGGGAGGGTGACCGCGTGCGCGTTCAGGCCTCGTCCCAAAATTGACCGCTGGCCGGCGCCCCGCTCGCAGTGTCGACTAATCTTCGCATCGCCATCCGTTTTTTGACGGCCAAGAGGCGCTCCATGCTCATGAGCCTGGCGGGCATCGTCTTTGGCGTGGGTTTTTTCATCGTGACGCAGGCGCAAACCAGCGGATTTGAACAATTCTTCATCAAGACGATTCTGGGCACCAACGGCGCCATCCGCATCGAGGACAAATTTCAAGACACCATCTTTGCGATGGCGGCGGCGGGACACGATTCGGGAGTGAGCGGGTTCGAGGTCTCGGCGGCGCGCGAAGGACGAAAATACATCGAAGGCGTCGAGGATCCGGAGTTGCTGATGGAAGCGCTCAAGCATTTTCGCAATGTCGTCGGCGCCTCGATGATCGTGCGCGGGTCGGTCGTGGCGGACAGCTCTTTCAAGAACGATACCGCCCAAGTCTACGGCATCAAGATGGAGAACCATCTCGCGGTCTCCGATCTCGCCAGGCAGATCGTACGCGGCGATCTGGAGGACTACCGGCAGTCCCCGGCGGGGTTGATTGTCGGAACGGTGCTGGCGAAGCGTCTCCAGGTCACCGTGGGTGACACGATCATTCTGCGCGCCGGGGACCAGCAACGGCGTTATCGGGTCTCCGCGATCTATGAAACGGGAGTCAGCGATATCGACAAGGTGCGCATCTACATGCACCTCGGGGAGGCCCGTTCACTGCTCAAAAAGCCCACCGGTGCCTCGTTCATCCAGGTTTCTGTTTTCGACCGCGATCGCGCCCCGCAGGACGCCGTGCATATGGAGAATGTTTTCCGCCATGGCGCGCAAAGCTGGCAGGAGCGCGAAAAAACCTGGCTGGAAGTCTTTCGTGCTTTGCGCGTTTCTTCCGCCCTGACGGTGTCGACCATCATCCTGATCTCCGGCCTCGGCATGTTCAATACGCTGGCGATGATCGTCATGGAAAAGACCAAGGAAATCGCGATTCTGCGTTCCATGGGGTATACGCGGAAAGACATTTCCCGGATCTTCATCTGGCAGGGTACCATTGTGCTGATTATCGGCACCGTTTTGGGCTGGGCGTTTGGCGCGGCTGTGACCTACGGCGTGTCCAACCTTCCGATCCGCATTCGCGGTATCTTCACCACCGACAGTTTCGTCGTGGCCTGGTCGATCTGGCACTATGTCGCGGCCACGGTTACCGCCGCCGTCGTCGTCATGATCGCGTCCTTGGTTCCCGCCCGGCGGGCCGCGCGGCTGGAGCCGGGCGACATTATCCGGGGAACTTCGCAATAAGCCCATGGCGCACGACGAACAAATCGCACTGCGTTGTGAAAATCTTCACCGCCACCTGGGCGAAGGCGAGGGGAGGGTGCATGTGTTGCGCGGCGTCTCGTTTGAAGCCTACCGGGGGCGGGTCACGGCGATCGTCGGCCCATCCGGCTGCGGCAAGTCCACCTTGCTTTACCTTCTCGGCTTGCTGGACCGGCCGGATCAGGGCTCGATTTGGATTCGCGGCCGTTTGATGTCGAACAGCGGGGACATCGACCGCACGGCGGCGCGGGGTGAGCACATCGGATTCGTCTTTCAGTTTCACTTCCTCATGCAGGAATTCTCGGCCCTCGAGAATGTGATGATGCCGATGCGCAAACTCGGCAAGCTGACGGACGACGAGATGGCCGCGCGCGCCCATACGCTGCTCGGCGACGTGGGCTTGGGCGAAAAAACCCATCGCCTGGCCACCCAGCTTTCCGGCGGTGAGCAACAACGGGTCGCGGTGGCTCGGGCCTTGGCCAATCAACCGGCCATCATTTTGGCCGACGAGCCGACGGGCAATCTCTACCTCAAGAACTCGACCATGGTCTTTGACCTCCTGACGCGTCTCGCGAAGGAGAACGGCCAAGCCGTGGTGCTGGTGACGCACAACCCGGACATCGCGCAGCGCTGCGACGAGATTCGACCAATGCGCGACGGCGAATTCGTTCGCTAACCGGTCCTTGCGGTTTCGCCCGGCACGGGTGATTCGCTCAACTTGCCGCGGTTTTGGACGATTGGTCCACGTCCCTCCGATCCTAATCATCCGCCGGGGTCATCGTCGTCTGAAATTTTGTTTTACATCGACGCGGCGGCGACCTTTTCTGAACCTTTCCGAACCACCCACACCGTGAGTCCAAATTGTTCGCGCAAGTCCTTTTTTGCCAAATTAGGCGGCTTGATTGCCGCAGTTGGCATCCTGCCGCAAGTTCTCGCCAAGAGCGGGAAGGGGTCCGCTGCGCCCGCGCTTCCGACCATTGCGGTGCGGCCTGATCCCCGGTCTGTCGCCCGCCACGAGGGCAGTCTCTAACCGCCACCGGCGCTTCCCGACAACCCATGTCGAAGATCTTCCCCAAATCCGCGAACGCTCTGCCACTGCAGATCGTCATTTTTATCTTTGTTCTCGGTAGTGTCGCTGCCTCGGCGGTCACCTATTACGCGACACCGAAGTATGTCCGCGTCGGCTACCAGCCGGTGCAACCGGTTCCGTTCGACCACAGCCTGCACACCGCCCAACTGGGCCTGGATTGCCGTTACTGCCACACCTCAGTGGAAAAGTCCGCCACGTC
>JAUXOH010000458.1 GCA_030682505.1 Candidatus Didemnitutus sp.
GCAACGGGCCGCTGAAGAACGGCACAAAAATGAAAGAGTAGAGGCCAACGAGGAGAAACATCGGCGGGAAAAAACTCCCGCTGCCCCACGCCGGCACCCATTTCTGCAACAAGACGTCACCAAGACCATAGGAGATGGCACTGCCCAGCGCGAGCAGCACGGTCCGCCCCACGTTGCGGCGCGCGCCGTGTTTTTCACCGGCGTGGAGCAGCACCACAGCCGCCGCGCTGAGCACTGCCCCGATCCACCACTTGAACGGCACATCGCCGACGTGCAGCAGGCTGCTCAAGAGAGCGACGACGATCACCTTCGAACCCATGACCGGCGTCGTGATCGAAATATCCCCACTGTTGATCGCCAAGAAGATGAAGATCTGCCCCCCGAGAAAACACAGGCCCGTCAGCGCGGGCTGCCAGTAGTCGCCGAGCGGATGAATCACGCCGCCTTGCGAAAACCACCACGGCACAAAGACGAGGAACATCACCCAGTTCGCCACGAAATTCACCCGCCAAACGCCGACGCCAAAGGCCCCGGCCCGCTTCACCGTCAACGCCCCTATTACGTAGACAAACGCGCAAACCAGCGGGATGAGAAGGTGCAAGGGAAAATCCACGAGCCCAAGAGGAAGCCGGACCTATCGGCCCGACTTCAACGTCAAAAATGCCCCGTCGCGCGTTCAGAACAGCGGCAGCAGGAGTATTTCGTATTCCTCGTGCGCCATCGCCCCGACCTTTTTGTGCCGGATCTGTCCGTCGCGATCGATGAGGAAGGTCGTGGGAATCGCCTCGATCCCGCCAAAGGCCTCGGCCAGCGCGTCGTCTCCCATGGCGAGGACGTAGTTCAGCTTGTTCTTGTCGGCGAATTTCTGCACGTGCGCAGGTCCCTTCCGATCAAGGGACACCCCCACGATCACCAGCCCGGATTTGCCGTGCTTGTTTTGCAGCGCGATATAGCCGGGAATTTCTTCGATGCAGGGCGGGCACCAAGTCGCCCAAAAATCCACCACGACCACCTTGCCCTTGAGCGATGCGAGACTGATCTCGCTGCCATCAAGGCCCTGCAGCTTGAAGGCCGGCGCGGCCCGCAACACCGGCAAGGCTTCCCCGATCGGTGCGGTGGCCGACGCCTTTCCGGATGGGACGTCGGGTGCGGCGGTTTTCCTGCCGCAAGCCGACAACGCGGTGACCAGCACCAGAATTCCAACCCCAAAGATCGATCGACGAAGGTTCATCAGCATACGCTAGAAGAGAGGCACCAAAGTCCTCGTTTGTTCCCGAAAACTTCCCCGCTTCAGTTTTGCGGGGCCTGATTGGCTTCGTTCGTCAGCGTTTCGATGAATTTCTTCATGGCCGGCGTCAGCACCCGGCCCTTGCGGTGGAGAATGGCGAGTGGTCGGGTGAATTCTTTGCTCTTGAACGGCACGGCCGTGAGCGTGCCCTGCCGGACCTCTTGCACCACGGTCGCCTGCGGCACAATGGCAATGCCGTGGTCGATTTCAACCGCCCGCTTCACCGTCTCGATGTTGTCGAACTCCATGACCGGCACGATCTCGAGCTTGTTGTCCCGGAAGATCTGGTCGACGGCCTTGCGCGTCGGGATGTCGGGATCGAAGCCAATGAATTTGTGTCCCGCGAGCGTCTTGAGTTCGACTTCGGTGGCCTTGGCCAGCGCGTGATTGGGGTGGGTGATGAGCACGAGTCGATCATTCCGGAACGCAATGTTCTCGATCTGCCGCAGCTTTTGCGGAAAGGCCACCAGCCCGAAGTCCACCGAGTTGTGCAGGATGTCCTCGTAGACCAGATTGGAGCGCCGGTATTCGATGCGAACGTTGACCGCCGGGAACTCGTGCAGAAATTTCTTAATGTAGGGCGGCAATTCGTGGAGCCCGATGGAGTAGATCGTCGAAATCCGAATCGTTCCACTGATGACCTTCTTCATCTCCTGCAGTTCGCTCAGCAGCTTTTCGTAGACATGCAGAACCTCTTTCGCCGCGTCGTAAATACGCTGACCCTCGCGCGTGAGATTGAACTGCTTTTGAGAGCGGTCGATCATCAGCGTCTTGAAATTGCGCTCCATTGAGCGCGCCTGCTGGCTGACAGCAGACTGCGTGATCCCGTTCAGCTTCGCGGCTTTGGAAAAGCTCTTGGTCTCCACCAAATCCGCAAAAATCTTGAAGTTTTCGATTTGCATAGCGTCACTTTTGGCACCGTCGTATAAACTTTCCTAATCAGCAATCCAACCTAAAAGAGGCCCTCATAAATGTTTATCGAGTTCGAGACCTTCAGAAACCGAGCCGATAAGTTGCGCGCGCTGATGGACAAGGCCTGCCGGGCCGCCGGACGCGATCCGGCTGAAGTAACCCTAATGCCCGTCACCAAGAACCACCCGGCGGCAGCGGCGGCGTATGTCGCACGCTACGGATTGGGCGCCGTCGCCGAGAATCGCGTCCAAGAGGCGATTGAGAAACGTGGAGCCGCCCCAGCCGCACTGCGCTGGGAGCTCATCGGTCACCTCCAATCGAACAAGGCCAAACTGGCCGCCACCCATTTTGACCGGGTGCAAAGTGTCGACAGTCCCAAGCTCGCCGAGAGGCTCAATCGCGCCGCCGGCGAACTCGGCAAGCAATTGCCCATCTTGCTCCAAGTAAATGCCGGGAATGATCCCGCCAAATTCGGCGCCGAGCCCTCGGAAACACCGCATTTGCTGGAAATCGCCCTGGCCCAGCCGCACTTGCGCGTGGACGGATTGATGACCATCGCCCCCTTGGGTGAAACGCCGGCGGAAACCACCGCGCATGCGCGCCGGACGTTCTCCAACTTGCGCAAGTTGCGCGACGAGCTCCAAGCGCGCTTCCGCATCTCGTTGCCCGAACTTTCCATGGGCATGACCGGGGACTTCACCGAGGCAATCGCCGAGGGCAGCACGATGGTGCGGGTTGGGACCGCCCTGTTTGGGTCGCGCGATTGATCCGTCCGCGATCCGGGCGCAGGGCAGATTCCGCCGTTGCCACAGGGCACTAATCAGCTTCGGTTGGAACCGTGGAAACGCGGAAAGTCACCCCCGCCGCACGGGCCGCTCTGATTGCACTGCTCGACGATACGTCGCCGCCCGTGCGTCAGGCCCTGCTTGCCCATTTTGTGGGCCTGGGCGACGACGGTCCGTCCATCCTCCAAGAAGGAGCCAGCAGTCCTCATCGTGACACCGCTGCGGCCGCCACTTGGTTTCTCCGCGAACTGAAGTTCTGCGATCCGGTGGCTGAATTTCGCGGCTTCATCCAGTCACAGAACTACGAACTCGAGACCGGTGCTTTGCTTCTCAGCCGGACCATCAACCCCCAGCTGGATGTCGCCGCCGTGTGCACCCAGCTCGATAAGCTCGCCGCCCGCGTCCGGAAGCTGACTCCAAAGGCTGCCACCATGCGCGCCCAATGCCGGGTGCTGAATCGCGTGCTCTTCGACGAGTTCGGGCTGCGCGGAAACCACGAAAATTACTCTGATCCGCAAAACAGCGTGCTCGATCAGGTCTTGGAACGCCGCCTCGGCATCCCGATCTCACTTTCAATTGTCTACATTATCGTCGCCCAGCGCATTGGATTGGAATTGGAGCCGGTGGGGGTGCCCGGCCATTTTCTCGTTGGCGGCTACGAACCAGAGGGCCCCTTTTTCATCGATCCCTTCAATGCCGGCATGCTCCTTTCGCCGGAGGACGTTTTTGAGCGCATCCGCGCCCTGCAACACACCCCGCAACTCGCGGATCTCGCCCCCACCCCGGTGCGCGAAGTCCTCTGCCGGGCCTGCCGTAACCTCGTGAGCCACTTCGCCGCCGCCGCAGACGAGGCCAACGTGAAACTCTTCGCCGATTTTGTTTCCGAGTTCGAGGCAATCTACGAGCGCCACGCAAATTCCTGAGGGTGGGTCTCCGCGCGCAATGCCTCGTTCCGATTCCACCCGCACGCTGACCGAACTCGCAACCGAGCCCGGTCCCCAAGTTGGCCTTGGCCTGCTCGGGTTTCCGGTGTCGCACTCGATCAGTCCCGCCATGCACAATGCCGCCCTCGCCATGTTGGCGCGGGATGAAGTCCGCTTTGGCACGTGGCGTTACGAAAAGTTTTCCGTGGCTCCCGGCGAGTTGGCGCAGGTGTTGCCCGTGCTCCATGCCAAGGGCTTTGTGGGACTTAACCTCACCGTGCCCCACAAGGAAGCGGTGCTCGACCATGTCGAGGCCGTCGATGAGTTCGTCCGCGCCGCGGGCGCCGCCAACACGCTCGTGCGCACAGAGACGGGTTGGCGCGCCACCAATACCGATGGCGGTGGCCTGACGGATGCGTTGAAGGCGGAATTCAACCTTTCGCTGGCCGGTCGCAATGTGATCTTGCTTGGGGCCGGCGGGGCGGCCCGGGCCGCCGCTGCCCAATGCCTCCGTCATGCCGTCGCCTCGCTCTGGATCTACAATCGCAGCCGGGATCGGCTGGCCCTGCTGCTGAATCAACTTCGTCCCCACGCCGGCGCGGTGCCGTTGCACGGTTTTACCGGGGGCAATTTTCCAGACGATCTCCCGACGGGAGCGCTCGTCATCAACGCCACCACGCTTGGCCTGAAAAAAGGGGATCCCTCACCGCTGGACTTGCGCCGGGTCCCCTTGCCCGGCCATGTTTACGACATGATCTACAATCCGCCGGCGACGCCCCTGTTGCAACAGGCGGCCGCCTTGGCCATCCCGCGGGCCAACGGACTGTCGATGCTCGTCCATCAGGGAGCTCGCTCGCTCGCGCTTTGGACCGGTCGCCCGGTTCCGATCGCCACAATGCATCGCGCCGCGGGTGAAATGTTGACCATCCCCGTCCAGTGATCGCCTCCTACTCCGAAATCGCCGCTGCTTTCCCGTGGTTCTTTCCCGTCTGCGTCTTCTTGTTCGGCGCCTGCATCGGCAGCTTCCTGAACGTTTGCATCTATCGCATTCCGAAAGGTGAGTCCATTGTGCACCCGGGTTCGCATTGCGCCTGCGGCCAGCCGGTCGCCTGGCATGACAACATTCCGATCCTTAGCTGGCTGTTCTTGCGGGGGAAAGCCCGGTGCTGTGGGCGCGCCTTCAGTTTTCGTTATCCGTCCATCGAGTTGCTGACCGCCCTGCTGTTTCTCGCCTGCTGGTTGCTCTTTCCGGTCGGCAAGGCGATGGCCGGCATGGTGCTGGTCGCCATCGTCCTGTGCGCGACGTTCATTGATCTCGACCACATGATCATTCCCGATGCGTTCACCATTGGCGGCGGAGTGATCGGGATCGGCATTTCGCTCCTACTGCCGGCGCTGCACGATCAGGTGCACGAGCTGTATTTCATCGCGAGCATGCGGGCCGGTCTCGACGCAGTGCTGGGACTGCTCGTTGGCTCCGGACTGGTGCTCTGGATTGCCCTCGTTGCCGAGGCGGTGCTGAAAAAAGAGGCGATGGGATTTGGGGACGTGAAATTCCTCGGAGCCCTCGGTGCCTTTGTCGGTTGGCAGGGCGCCATATTTTCCATGTTCGGGGGCGCAATCATTGGATGCATTTGGTTCCTGTTCGCCGCACTGTCGCAGAAGATTTTCGGCCGGGCCGCGCCCGGCGCAAAACTCGAAACGCCGGATGGTCAGCCCGCGGAAAAAGTTGGGCTGGGGGTGCACATCAGTTTCGGTCCGATGCTGGGACTTGGCGCCCTCCTCTATTTCTTCGTGCTGCAATCGTCGGTGGACAATTACTTCGAAAGCGTCCGCTTCCTATTCTGAGGGCGGAGGCTCAAATCCCGGCGGCACTTCACCGCGGCGGCCGTGCACGAGAACCGAGAGCAGATGTTCCATTGCCGCTTCACGGGACAGGCCGCGTTCGGCCGCCAGCTGTTCCGCTCGTTTGACCAACTGCCGGGCCATCAGCTCGGCTTGCACCCGCGAGGTTGCCCCCAGGCGTTCGCATAATTCGGTGAGCTGCGCGATTTCATCCATGATCTACCAGGGACACCGACGGCGACTGGTTTGAAGCGAGGCTCATCGCGGCCCGGCGATCAAGATTCACGAGGGAGAGCATCGCCAGCGCGACAAAGCCATCGGACTCGGGCGCCACGCTGCGAATTTCTCCGATCTGTTTTTCACCCTGATACAGAGCGGCGCGGGGCGCAGGCAGAGAACCTTTGCCACGCACCACATGGAGTCGGCGGCGCACCTGTCCGAGATTCTTCAGGCGCGACATCACCTCTTGTCCGAGATAGCAGCCCTTCGTGTAGGAGATCGCGTCGACCTCGAGTCCTCCTTCGTTGGGCAAATCGCTCGACCCGATATCCTCAGGCACGCTGGGAATGCCATGCTGAATCCGCTCTCGCTCCGCGGCCGCAAACTCAACCCGACTCGCGCCGGCGCCGCTCAGTTGGGTCTGCCAAGCGGCGACGTCCGCGCGGGGCATGAGCAGCCAGAAATTTTCATCGCGGGAAAAACGACCCGGGAAAACGAATCCATCGCCCGAGCGAAAGAACTCGCCCGCCCGGCCGGAGACGCCGACCCCAAGACCAGTCAGCAGCCGCCCCGACCCAAGACCGAATACCCCGATGGCAACCCACCGGGCTGTTTCCTCGATAACTTCGACTTCATCGGCGATCAGATAGTCTTCCAAACGACTCCGAACCGCACCCGCCGCGACCCGTGGACTGAACGCGACGTGTTCTTCAGCA
>JAUXOH010000461.1 GCA_030682505.1 Candidatus Didemnitutus sp.
GTCCGCGGGCTTCGCGATGCATGGCTCGAAGTCGCGGTGCGATTTCGAACTCGCGCCCGATCTCTGGCCCGTGAATGCCGACAAGGGCCAGATCGGCCAGGTGGTGCAGAATCTCGCGATCAATGCGGCCCAAGCCATGCCGCAAGGCGGAATCGTGCGTTTGCAGGCGAAAAATGTGCGGCTCGCTTCGATGCGGGACGAGGCGTTGCCTGCGGGGGACTACGTCAAGATCAGCGTGAGTGACGAGGGCACCGGGATCGCTGCCGAGCACCTCGGCAAGATTTTCGATCCCTATTTCACGACCAAGCAGCAGGGCAGCGGGCTTGGCCTAGCCACGGTCTATTCGATCATCCGCAAGCATCAGGGGCACATCGAAGTCTCATCGAAGCTGGGTGAAGGCACAACGTTTCAACTGTGGCTGCCGGCCGCGGCCCATCCCGTGTCGAACAGCGTAGTGGAGGTGCAAACCGAGGCATCGTTGCGGGCCCGCGTGCTGTTCATGGATGATGAGGAACCGATCCGGGAGATGGCGGGGCGCTTCATCAAGCGCCTCGGCGGCACCTTTGAAGGTGCGCCCGACGGGGCCACCGCGATCCGTTTGTTCGAGGAGGCCCGCACGGCGGGCCGCCCCTTCGATGTTGTGGTGATGGACCTGACCGTGCCGGGCGGCATGGGCGGCCGGGAAGCGGTGGAGAGACTGCTGCAGATCGACCCCAAGGTGCGCGCGATTGTCTCGAGCGGCTATTCGCGCGACCCCGTCTTGGGCAGCTACCGGCGCCACGGCTTCTGCGCGATTCTGCCCAAACCCTACAGTCTGGATCAATTGCACAAGATCCTGGTGGACGTGGTGTCACGCCGCCAATCAACACCGCCTTTTTGAGTCCCGCCATGGCCATGCCGCTGATCCGTGGAATCTGTGTAGTGGTGGCAATAGGGTTGGGGGTGCCGGGGGCCGCGACGTTGCGGGCGCTGGAGGAACCGCCGGGGGGGCGGCCGTGGGAAGAGGTGCGCCGGGAGGCGTTTGCCTTGGTGTGGGAGACGGTGAACGAAGCGTATTTCGACCCCCAGTTTGGCGGGGTGGACTGGGCGGCGGTGCGTGCGCGGTATGAGCCGGGGCTGAACAGCGCGACGGACAATGGTGCGTTGCGGGGGCTCTTGCAGCAGATGCTCGCGGAATTGGGGAGCTCCCATTTTGCCATTTTGCCGCGGGAGGCGGCGGTGTTTGCTCCGGATGAGCGGATGCGGTTGGGCACGAGCGGAGCGGAGGTTGGCTGGGTCGATGGCGCGGTGGTGATCACCCGGCTGGTGGCCGGGGGGCCGGCCGGGGCGGCCGGCCTGCAGGCCGGCGATGCATGGCGCGCGATCGATGGCCGAGAAATCGCCGAGCTCAAGCGTTGGCTCGATGCGGGAGGCATCCGGCCGCTGCGTCAGGGACGCGCGCTCGCACAGTGGGTGCAGGCGCAGCTGCGCGGTCCGGTGGGGTCGGAGATTATTGCGATGGTGGAATCTCCGGGTGAACCTGCCCGCGCCGTCACGTTGACCATCGCGGCGCATGAGGGGGCATGGTCGGAGCCGGTGGGGAACTTCCCTTCCTTCCCGGTCGACATCGAAACGCACCACTCGGATGGACTCGGTTACTTGCGCTTCAATGTCTTTGCCCGGCAGGTGATGAAGCCCGTGAGGGAATTCCTCATGGGCCTGCAGCGGGATGAGGGGTTGGTGCTGGATTTGCGCGGCAATTCCGGCGGGATCGGCATCATGGCCGCAGGCCTGTCGGGTTGGTTGTGCACGCAGCAGGTTTGGCTGGGCACGATGCAGATGCGGCAGGGCGTGATGCAATTCATGGCTTTTCCTCAGGAAGGCGCCTTCACCGGGCCGGTGGCGGTGTTGATTGATGGCGGGTCGGCCTCGACCTCCGAGATCATGGCGGCGGGCCTGCAGGCGAACAACCGGGTGCGCGTCTTTGGCGATGCGAGTGCGGGCGAAGCGTTGCCGTCGTCCTTCAAACAACTGCCCACCGGGGACCTTTTTCAATATGCCATCGCCGATGTGATCACCCCGCAGCGGCGCTCGTTGGAGGGAAACGGAGTCCGGCCGGATGTGCGGATTGTCCGCACCCGGGCGGACCTCGCGGCCGGGCGTGATCTGGTGCGGACGGCCGCGGAGGAATGGTTGCAGTCGATGCGAAGGTCCTCATCAAGTCATGCGCACACGGGCCTATCTCTCGGGAAGGAATAACATGAAAACATCAGCGCGGTTCATGCGGACGTTGGTCTTCGTGGCTGGTTTGGCCGGGGCAACGATGCTGGGGGCAGCTTCGCCGGCGTCGGAAACGAAGGCGGCGGACAAATTGCTCGATCGGTGGGTTGAAGCCATGGGGGGCGCGCGACAGCTCCAGGCGCAGAAGACCGCCGAGTATCAGCTGCGCATGATTGCGGGCAATGGATTCTCCTGGACGTCCACGGCGCAGGTTTTTCCGGGGGGTTATTTCCGGGTGGTCTCGGAATTGCCGAACGGCCAGCTCGTGCAGGCCTATGATGGCAAACTGGCGTGGCAGCAGCACGCGGCCCTTGGCGCGGGACTACCCGACCAAGTCTCCGTGGAGCAGACGCGCCGGGAAAGCGACCTGCACGCGCCGTTGC
>JAUXOH010000002.1 GCA_030682505.1 Candidatus Didemnitutus sp.
GACGGACTGATGGGCCCCGGCGTCGAACCGCACCTTTATAAGCCCACCGCTTCGGATGTCCTCAAGTTGCAGCGCGCCGACGCCATTTTCTACAATGGACTTGTGCTCGAAGGAAAGATGACGGACGTCTTCACGAAACTCGCGAGGTCCAAGAAGCACGTCTATGCGGTCACGGAGAATCTTCCGGTGGAAGAACTCCTGCAGCCTCCGGAATTTGCCGGGCATTATGATCCGCATGTGTGGTTCGACGTTTCACTCTGGGCAAGATGCATTGCCACCGTGGTGGAGGGTCTGTCCGCTGCTGATCCCGAGCGGGCGGGCGACTACGCGGCCCGGGCGGCGGCCGTGCGGGCGAAGATGCAGACGCTCCATGAATGGGCCGTCGCCAAGGCGGCCGAGCTCCCGGAGGAGAAGCGGATTCTGGTGACGAGCCACGACGCTTATAACTACTTCGGCCGCGCCTATGGTTTCACGGTGGTCGGCCTGCAGGGAATCTCCACCGCCACGGAAGCTGGGCTCGCTGATGTGGCGCGCTTGGCGGACTACATCAAAGAACGGCGGATCAAGGCCATCTTCGTGGAAAGCAGCGTGCCGCACGCGACCATCCAGCGGGTTGCGCAGGATGCCGGTTGCGTGGTCGGGGGAGAGATCTTTTCCGATGCGATGGGCACGCCGGGCAAAATTGAAAACGGTTATGACCTCGGCACCTACGAGGGCATGATCAAACACAATCTGACGACGATCGTGGAGGCCCTGAGGTAAGCTGACCTTTCTGGTCTCGTGCCCCACCTGGCCATTCTGCCATACAACGACTCACGCTTTCATACCATGATCCTTGCTCCCACGATTGTCCCCAACCTCAAGGCGCCCGCCATCGGTGCCATCCTCCTGTTTGCCACTGCCGCGTCTGCGGTGGCGCAATATACCGAAATCACGGGAACAGTCGCTCCCGGGCGCTTCCGGTTGGAAATGGATGCGCTGTCTTTGGTGTTCGACCGGGAAGGAACGGAAAGTTTTACGGCGTTTGGGGCGGGTTCGTTCCTCCTTACCACCGGATTGACGAAGAATTGGGATCTCCAACTGGGAGCGGAAATTCTCATCAGCCAGCGCTACGAGTCGGACTCCTTCACGGATCGCAACACCGGGATTGGTGACGTCTACGTGCGCTCAAAATGGCGGTTCTTCGAGAGTGATGCGCTCTCGATGGCGGTGATCCCGTTTGCCAAGATTCCGACCAACACGGGAGGAGTGGGCAACGATTCCGTCGAGGGCGGCGTGATCGTGCCGTGGGAAGCCTATCTTCTCGGTTTCTTCACCCTCAATGCCCAGGTGGAAGCGGATTTTGTCCGCAACCAGAACGACGACGGCTATGGTGTGCTTTGGTACGGATCGGCCGCGCTTTCGCGTGAGGTGACCAAACGTTTGTCGCTCTACGGCGAGATTGATGCCGCCAAGACCTCCGGCAGCAATCCGTGGCAAACCACCGTCGGTTTTGGTGCCTACCTGCAGATCTCGGATTTTCTCGCTTGGGATGTCGGCGTCTATCGGGGGATTTCCCGCGCGGCTCCCGATTGGAATCCGGTCGTGCGCCTCAACCTCGATTTCTGACGATGTCGACGCCTCCCGACAACGCCCCGCCGCTGGAGATTCATGATCTCACGGTTGCCTACCACAAGAAGCCGGTGCTCTGGGGCGTGGATGTGGTGGTGCCCAAGGGGCAGTTGATTGGAATCGTCGGCCCGAATGGGGCCGGAAAGTCCACGCTCATCAAGGCCTGCATGGGCCTTCTGCCCGTGAGCAGTGGCTGGGTGAAAATTTTCGGTCAGCCGCTGGGCCGGGTGGCGACGCGGGTTGGTTATGTGCCCCAGCGCGAGTCGGTCGACTGGGATTTCCCCGTCAACGTGATGGATGTCGTGCTCATGGGGCGCTACGGCCGGCTCGGACTGCTGCGCCGGCCGGGAAAGGCGGATCGCGATGTGGCCCGGGCCTGTCTGGACAAGGTGGGGATGCTGCCCTTTGCCGATCGCCAGATTGCCAATCTTTCCGGCGGTCAACAGCAACGCGTGTTTCTCGCGCGGGCGTTGGCCCAGGAGGCGGAGCTCTATTTCATGGACGAGCCTTTCTCCGGCGTCGATGCCGCCACCGAGTCGGCCATCATCACGGTGTTGCGGGAACTGCGCGATCGCGGACGCACCTTGCTCGTGGTGCATCACGATTTGCCCACCGCGCGCAATTACTTCGATCGGCTCCTGCTGTTGAACATGAACGTGGTCGCGTTTGGTCCGACGGAGGAGGTCTTCACCTCCGAGTTGTTGCAAAAAACCTACGGGGGGCGGCTCACGTTGCTCTCTGAAGTTGCCCATGCGGTCGGTGCAACCGAGCGCTCGGAAAAACCCGGGTCATGAACTCACCCGCTTGGCTCGAAGTCGCAGGGGTGGGGGCGCTCAGTCCGGTCGGCGTCAGCGGGTGGACGAATGAGCCGCGCAACGGCTGCATTCGATTGCACGGCGGGAAACTTTCCGGAGAGGACCGGCGGTGAGCGCGCGGCGAATCTCCCTTTGTCTCTTGCTCGCCTTCGCGAGTGCGGCCACGGCGCAGGCGGCGCGGGTGAGCGATGTCGCCGCGGTGGAGTGGAGCGAGCAGATTGGACGGTTTTTCTCGCTGCGCGATCCCGCCGTGCGATTCGCGGTCGCCGGTGCGGTGTTGATGGGAATTTGTTGCGGTGTCCTGGGTGGATTCGTCGTGGTGCGAAAAATGGCGCTGGTCGGGGATACGCTCTCGCATGCGGTGTTGCCCGGAGTGGCGTTGGGTTTCCTGTGGGGCATGGACAAGAATCCGGTCGCGATTTTGGTGGGCGCGACGATTGCTGGCTTGCTCGGCACCGCCATGGTGCGGGCCATCACCGCGACCACCCGGCTGAAGGAAGATGCGGCGCTCGGACTGGTGCTGGCCTCGTTCTTTGCCGTGGGTGCGTGCTTGGTGACCATGATCCAGCGCCTGCCGACCGGAAACAAGAGCGGCATCGACAAGTTTCTTTTCGGTCAAGCCGCCGCCATCGGCGCGGACGATGTGATTTTGATGAGCGTGGTTACCGTGCTGATTCTCAGCCTGGTCGTGGCTTTCTACAAGGAACTGCTCGTCGCCAGTTTTGATCGCGGCTTTGCGCGCGCGGGCGGTCTGCCCGTGGCGTGGGTCGACCGGGGTTTGATGCTCCTGCTCGCGTTTGCGGTCGTGACTGCCCTGCAGGCGGTGGGAGCGGTGCTGGTTTCCGCGATGCTGATCACGCCGGCCGCGGCCGCCTATTTGCTCACCGACCGCTTGCATCGCCTGCTGGTGTTGGCGGCGGTTTTCGGCGTCTCGGCCGGGCTGTTGGGGGCCTTCTTTTCTTTCATTGGCAACAGTCTGCCCACCGGTCCGCTCATGGTCATCGCCGCGAGTGTGGTCTTTGCCGCCGCCTTCTTCCTTGGACCCCGCCACGGCGTGCTGGCCCGGTGGTGGCGCCGTCGCGACCGCGCGGCCCGCACGCAGCGGGAGAATACCTTGAAGTCGATCTATCGCGTGCTGGAGGAACGGGAGTTCATCGGGGAGGGTGTGGCCCTCGCGGAAATGGCGGCCAGCCGCCGGGAGTCCTTGGCTGAGGCGCACCAACAATGCCGGGCGTTGGTTGCCCACGATCTGGCGACCACCGACGGGGAGTTGGTCTTCTTCACCCCGGAGGGTCGGCGCCGGGCAGCGGAAATTGTGCGCAATCACCGTCTGTGGGAACTTTACCTGACCAATTCTGCCAATATCGCGCCCGACCATGTGCATGATGACGCCGAGAAAATCGAACACGTGCTGGGCGAAGACGTGGTGCGCGAACTCGAGCGGCGGTTGAACTACGCCGATCGCGACCCGCACGGTCGGCGCATCCCGAGTGCGGCCGAGATTCATGGCGCCGCGGGACTCGCGCGCGAAGCGCGCACGGAGCAACGATGACTGATTTGATCCCCAGTTTCGATTGGCAGCGCGTGGTGATCGCCCCGTGGACGACGGAGTTGCCGATCTTTGGCTGGATCATGCTGATGGGCTTCTTCGTCACCGCGGCCTGCGGGTTGGTTGGCAATTATCTCCTGCTGCGCCGCATGGCGTTGATGGGCGACGCGGTGAGCCACAGCGTTCTGCCGGGCTTGGTCATCGCCTTTCTGCTCAGCCAGAGCCGCGGCACGGGGGTAATGTTTCTCGGGGCGCTGGTCGCGGGAGTTTTCGCCACCGTGGTGATCGAGCTCATCCACACGAAGTCGCGCGTGAAGCAGGACGCGGCGATGGGGATCACCTTTTCCACGTTGTTCGCCATCGGCGTCGTGCTCACCGCGGTTTATGCGGACAAGGTGGATCTGGATGCCGAATGCGTGCTTTACGGTGAGATCGCCTTCGTGCCGCTGGAACCCATGGTCGCGTTGGGGGGCCTCAGCATCGGCCCCGAGTCGCTCGTGCGCATGGCGGCGGTCTTCTGCGGCGTGGGCTTGCTCGTGGTGTTTTTCTACAAGGAACTGCTCGTGAGTTCGTTCGACGCCGGACTGGCGCGCAGTTTGGGAATCAATCCGACCTTCGCGCACTATGCGTTGATGAGTGTGCTGTCGGTCGTGGTGGTGAGTGCCTTCGAATCGGTCGGAGCCATTTTGGTGATCGCAATGCTGATTCTCCCCGGAGCCACGGCCTCGCTGCTATCGAAGCGCTTGCCGGTGGTGCACGGCTTGTCGGTGATTCACGCGGCGCTCTGCGCGGTGCTGGGCACGCATCTGGGCATCTGGCTCGAATGCTCGCTCGGTGCTGCCATGGTGGTGGCAGGCGCCGGCTTGTTCGCCCTCGTCTGGATCTTTTCGCCGGAAGAAGGGCTGCTTGCGCTTTGGCGCCGCCATCACCGACCCGATATTACGGCTGGAATTTGAAACCCCAAGTCCGGTAGGCGTAGCCGTAGGCGACGGCTGAACAGAGTTCAATTTCGCCAAGGAGTCGATCACGGTGCCGATACTGTACTTGGCCACGAAGGCAGCGACCCGCTTGTCGTAGTCGGCTGGCAGGCGTGCCTTGACGTCGGGTTGCACAAAGGAACGGGTCGGTGAATTCCTCCCCGGGTCTACGATTTCGTCACACGACAAATGGCAGGTGCTAACTGCCGTGTAGTACTCGGGGGTGAGGTTGGAGTCCCACCTGCCGCGGTCATCGGTGTTCAAGCACACCCCCACGCCCGGGCGAAGGTTTTCGGGAAACGGATGCCCGGCGGTCGGGGTGGTCAGAACTTGCGAAGCACCCAGTCGAGAACGGGACTGGCGGGATCACGGACGATAATTTGCAGGCCCGCAGTGAGTCCGTCTTCGAGTGGCACCGGCACCGTCAGGACCGGCCGTCTGCCCAGACTGGCGGGCGCAGAAAAGGTGAGGATCGCCCGCCGCGTCTCGGCGGTGCACTGCGCTTTCGTGAGGGCGGGCAACGGTGCGCCCGGCAGGACCAGAAAGTCGTGGGTGCGAAAAAACTGGGTGAAGTTCTCCTGTACCCCAGAAAAGACCTTGCGGGCTGCGGTCACTTTTTCCGGTTCGAAATTGCCGGCGTCCGAGAAACGTTGCCAGATCGCGGGATCATAGGCGGAGCGATGCGTGGTCAGCCAAGTGCGATGAATGATGTGGGCCTCGCTCATCACCACTGTGGAGTAGGCGTCGACGGCACCCTGCCACGCGGCGAGAAGCGCGTCGCGCGTGTCGGTATCGGCGGGCGCGGAAAACTCGGCGGCCGCACGGGCGCAGGCCGCATCCACCGGTGAACCGGCCAGAAGATCGTTCGCCCGCAGAAAAACGCCGCGGGGCTCGCTCTTGCTTCCTCCCGGTGGCGAAACCAGGGCCGCGAGCGTTTCGCGCATGTCTGCCGCGCCGGCGGTAAACCAGCCCGCGGTGTCACACGTCGGAGAAAGGGGAAAGGCATCCCGCACCCATTCGTCGCCCGGGGTGCCGCGATAACCAAACAATCCGCAGAACGACGCCGGCACCCGCACCGATCCGCCAGTGTCGGTGCCGATACTTAACGGGACCACTCCCGCGGCAACCAGTGCGGCCGAGCCGCTGCTCGATCCGCCGGCGAGGCGATCGGCGCGATGCGGATGGGGACAATCGCCATAATTGCGGTTCTCGCCGGTCAAGCCGGCCGCGAATTCGACCAGATGGGTTTTGCCCGCCAAGGCGGCTCCGGCGGTGCGCAACTGCCGGACGATCTGGCAATCTCCGGTCACTGGTCGCGCCGTTCCTAGGAACGCCGATCCGGCGTGGGTTGGCACACCGGCGACATCAAAAAGATCCTTGAGGAAATAGGGAATGCCGCCGAGAGGAGCCCCCAATGGTGCGCCGCTGAGTTCCTCGCCCAACGCGGACTCCGGTTTCAGCCAAGCGAGCGCCGCGGAGCGAAGGAGAGCCGGCAGTCCGGCCACGCGTTGGTGGACCGCACGCGCCGCCGCGCTCGGCTCCAACTCGCGCCACGCGTCAAAAGGCAAAGGAACTGGTGTTTTTCGGGCGATTGTATCCACTCGCCCACGTTCATGGACGCACCCGCCGCCATCGTCAAACTCCACTCCGTGCACAAGCGCTACGGAGACGGTCCGGTTGTGTTGGACGAGGTCAGTCTGACGGTCGCTCCGGGAGATTTTGTGAGTCTGATCGGACCCAGCGGCTGCGGAAAATCCACCATCTTGAAGCTGATTTCGGGTCTGAATCCTGCGACCACGGGCGAGGTTGCCGTCTTGGGTCTGCCACCCCGGCAAGCCCGCGATCGGCAAGCGTTTATTTTCCAGGATGCCACGTTGCTGCCTTGGTTGACTGCGAGTCGAAATGTGCAAGTGCCGTTGCGGCTCCGCGGAAGCGGGGCGGCGGAACGGCAGCAGAAAGCGGCTGAACTGCTGGAGCTCGTTGGTTTGACCGCGGTGCAGGATTTCTATCCGCGGCAACTCTCTGGAGGGATGAAGATGCGGGTTTCGCTGGCGCGCGCCCTGAGTTTGGCGCCGGAGCTGCTGCTGCTGGATGAACCGTTTGGAGCCCTAGATGAGATGACGCGCTTTCGGTTGAACGAAGAACTGCTGATGTTGCGGGAACGCGCGAAGTTCACGGCCATCTTTGTCACGCACTCGGTGGCCGAGGCGGTGTTTCTTTCCAATCGCATCGTGGTGATGGGAATGAATCCGGGCCGTTTTCACCGCGAGGTGGCGGTGGATTTTCCCTATCCGCGCCGGACGGCATTGCGGGAGGAGCGGGAATTCCAAACCCAGGTCAACTCCGTGACGCGCTTGCTGCATGAGGTGGAAGGGGAGGAACGCCGATGAAACCGCTTTCCACGCTCCGGCTCTGGCTCTTGCCCATCGTTTGCGGCGGGTTGTTTTTCGCGCTGTGGTATGGCGTGCGCGCGGTGTCGGGTTTCCAGAGTTGGATTCTACCGACGCCGCTCGAGATTCTGCTGGCGGCGTGGAACGAACGCTCCCGCCTGCTGAACGCGGTGGGCAGCACGGCGCTCGGGGCGCTGGCGGGATTTCTTCTCGCCGCGACCATGGGCTTTGCGACGGCGCTGACGCTCGGGATCTCGCGTTCGCTGCGCGCCGGGCTCTATCCGTGGCTGCTCATGCTCCAGATGACCCCGGTGATCGTGCTGACGCCGATCATCGTGCTGTGGGCGGGACCGGGCATGCCGGGCATCATCACCATCACCTGGCTGATCAGTTTCTTTCCGATCGTGGCCAACACGACCCAAGGGCTGCTCTCGACGGACATGAACCACGTGGCGCTCTTTCGGATGTGCAATGCGAGCCGCTGGCAGGAGATGTGGATGTTGCGCGTGCCGTCGGCGATGCCGTTCTATCTCGCCGGCCTGCGGATCGCCGCGACACTGGCTCCGATCGGGGCGATTTTCGGCGAATACATGGTCGGCAACGCCTCGGGGGGATCGGGGGGATTGGGATTTCTCGTCTACAGTTACAACACCCAGATCAAGATCCCGGCGCTTTTTGCAACGGCGTTGACCAGCTGTTTGCTCGGCTTTGTCTTTGTGGCTGCGGTCGCGTGGCTGAATCGGGCGGTGTTGCAGAAATGGCACGACTCCTTTGATCATCAGGACCACTGAACCCCTTATGCATTCGCTTCGTCATTCCTCTCGGATCGGACTGGTTGTCGCGGCAGTGCTGGTGGTGATCGGGTTGCTGGCCGCGTGTGGGAAAAGAAGGGCGAACGAAGTTGGCGCGGACGGACTGACGAAGGTTCGTTTCCAAACGGACTGGTTTCCGCAACCCGAACACGGGGGATATTACCAAGCCTTGGCCAAGGGCTACTATGCCGAGGAGGGGCTCGCGGTGGAGATCATTCCCGGTGGGCCGAACGCGCAGGTCATGACCGGCGTGGCGACCGGTCGAGCGCACCTCGGCATGACCAACGGTGACGATGTGATCGTGGCGGCTTCCCGGGGCGTGCCGCTCAAGATGGTCGCGGCGGAAATGCAGCGCGACGCGCAGGGGATTCTTTATCACGCGGGGAATCCGATCCGTTCGCTCCAGGACTTGGAAGGGAAGACGATCATGGCCGGGGCCGGTTCGGTGTGGCTCCAAGTCTTGCGGGAGAAGTATGGCATCAAGTTCAATCTCCGACCCCTGATCGGTGACCTCACGCGATTCATCCAAGACCAGAGTTTCGTCCAGCAATGTTTCGTGACGAATGAACCCTTCTTTCTTCGCCAGCGGGGCGTGGACGTCGGAGCCTTGCTGATCGCGCATCCGGGTTATGAGGCCTACCGCGTCATCTTTGCGAGTGACGGCTACCTCGCCACCAATCCCGAAGTTGTCCGCCGGTTTGTCCGGGCCAGTCTTCGCGGCTGGACGGACTACCTCACCGGCGACCCGGGTCCCGCCAATGCGCTGCTCAAGCAATTGCGGCCGGATCTGCCGGAGGAATTCTTCGCCTTCAGCATTCAGGCGATGAAAGATCATCAACTTGTGCTCGGTGACCCGGCCCGGGGAGAAAAAATGGGCCAGCTGACGCGCGCGCGCCTTGAGACCCAACTCAAGCTCCTGCGCGAACTCCGCTTGCTCGAGCGCCCGCTCGCGGTCGACGACGTGGCGCGGCTCGATCTGCTGCCACCCGAAGCGCGCTGAGCGCGCGTTCGGGTCAGACCTGCTTGACCAAAATCTTTGAGTTGCGCCCGCTTTCCTCGTAGCTCTTCAGCCGTTGCTCCGGCAGGGACAGCTTGTCGATCTCGTTGAAGCCGCAAACGGAGGAAAAAAACGTGAAGGCCTGCGTCGAAAGGGCGAGCATCGTGGTGGCGCCGCGGTCCTTCGCCACTTTGCAGCCGTAATCGACCATCTTCTTGCCGATGCCGCGGTGGTGATAGAACGGCATCACGTAGAGTGAACCGACCTCGGCCAAACCCGGCTTGTCCGCAAAGAAGGTCAGGGAAACGCAGGCAATGACGTTTTCGTCGATTTCAAAGACGTGAAAGTTCTCGATGTTCTTCTCGATCGCCTGCTGCGTGCGGTAGAGCAGCTCCTCGCGCTTCACGGCGGAGCGGGTGAGGTTGTAGATCGCGCGCACATCGCGCTTCGTCGCCTGGCGGATCTGCTGGTATTCGTTGCCGTGGATGAGCGTGCCCACGCCTTCGTTGGAAAAGATCTCCGTGAGCAACGCGTCGATCTGACGCCCATCGAGCAGATGGACCCGCGGCGTGCCCGAATCGATGGCCTTGACCGCGTGGTCGGCTTTGCTCCGCATCGGTTCGTTGATGGTTTCGGGCTTGGTGCCGAGAATGTCGCGCAGGACGTCCACATTGATCTGCCGGTGGAGCTTGCCGGCGATCTCCAGACCCCGGTGCATGGTGAAGAAAATGATCTTGGTTGCCTGCAGCGCCTCGGCCAACTCGGCGGCGAGCAGATCGGAATTCACGCGCAGCGGACGGCCGTCGCGATCAAAGGCAATCGGATTGACGACCGGCACGACGCCGGAAGCGATGAGCTGGAGCAGGAACTCGCGATCGACGCGATCAACCCGGCCCGTGAACTGGTGATCAACACCCCGCAAGACGCCCAAGGTCGCGGAACGCACGGCATTGGTCAGGGCGGCCTTCAGATTGTTCTGCGTCAGATCCTCGAGCACGAGGTGGGTGACGCGTCCCGCCGCCCGGATGGCCAGATCGAGGGTGGCCGCATCCGTGACCCCGGTGCCGATGAAATCGGTGATGGGCACCTTGCGGCTGATCGAGAGCTCCTCGATCTGTTTGCCGACACCGTGGACGATGACGACCTTGATGCCGAGCGAACGGAGTACCGCGACATCGAGCAAGATGTTGCCGAAGTTTTCATCGGCGACCACGGCCCCATCGATCGCCAGAATGAAGACCTGGTCGTGGTAGCGCGGCACGTATTTGAGAATACCGCGAAGATCGGTGGGCTTGATTTCAGAGCCGTTGGACATGGGAAAACTTTTAATCGGGTATCGCGGCCGTCCCGTCAATCGGGATGTGCATCGCGGCCCGGCGGGCGAGTCAGGTCAACGCACCTCAAACGACCACTGCATGGCCGGACCGTTCGCAGTCAGGCGCACGGTGTAGCGGCCCGGAGCCAGCCGCTCGGTCGGGAGCGAGGCCAGATAATCGGCGTCTTTCCACCGGCTGAGGAGATTATTGCCCGGCAGTTTTTCGAGGGAGGGCACGAGAACGATTTCCTGGCCGCGCAAGAGTGCTTCGACGCGGCCCAGTTGCAGGTGCTGGTCCCCGAGACTGGCGGAGAAATGGATGGAGTAAACCGAGCCACGTGCAATGCGATCGGCCGCAATCACGCGGTCGATGGAAGTCAGGAGCACGGGTTTTTCGGCGAAGGCCGCGGCGAGTTCGGTGCCGATGCCCGCGCTGCCGCGGGTCATGGACGCATGGAGACCGAGGCCGGGTTTTTCGGCGGGACGACTGAGGTCAACGGGCAGCTTTTGCCAGCCGGCGGAAAGGAGGCGCACCGTCGTGGCCCGGTTATTCATGTCCGCATACGGTTCAAACGCGCGACCGGGTTTGCGGTAGTAAATGTTCACCAAGGTGTAGCCGATGACGAACAACACGATGGCGACCACGATCCATTTCATGGACCAAGGTTGCTCAGACGGGCGCGATCGGCGGGCACTCATGACCGGTCAGCAAAGCGGCGACTCCGCTGGGCACAAGCGGGATTACGGCGCAAAACGGGAGGCCGCCAGCCGAGGTGAGGGGGAATGAGGCCGCAAATACCGTTGCGCGGGAGCGGTGGAGTTGTTCTTTTGCGCGACTCAGATGAAAAAGTGGTCACAGACATTTATCCCCACCCTCAAGGAAAGCCCGGCCGACGCCGAGATCGCCTCGCACAAGCTTTTGCTGCGGGCCGGTTTAGTGCGCAAGCTGGCCGGTGGTCTCTACACGTATATGCCGGCGGGGCTCCGCGTGTTGCAAAAGATCATGGCCATCTGCCGCGAAGAAATGGATCGCGAAGGCGGCATCGAGCTCGCCATGCCCCACGTGCATCCGGTGGAGAATTGGCAGACGGGTCCCCGTTGGGCCGCCGCCCGCGAGATCATGTATCGCGTCGACCACGCCGGGGACGGCAAGCGCTCGTCGCGCGAACCCGAGTTTGTGCTCGGACCGACCCATGAAGAGGTGATCACGCCGCTGGTGAAGGCCGAGATCTCGAGCTACCGCGACCT
>JAUXOH010000156.1 GCA_030682505.1 Candidatus Didemnitutus sp.
CCCGTTCGGCTTCGATCTCACGCCCCATTTGGTTTTCGACCAGCCCAATGTATTGGCTGTGATGGTCGACAATCGATTCATGCGCGATCCGCTCGATCCCGGCCTCGCACCGCAGGCCGCGACCACGGCGGCGACGCATCCCAATCTCGCGCAACTCTCCCGGCAATTGATGGAGGCGATTCCCGAATCGCTCGACGAGTTGCAGGCTGATCAGATTCCCTGGAACAATCCCCACTGGCACCCTCCGCATGGCGGCATCTATCGGAATGTCAGGCTGCACGTGACCGACCTGTTGCACATCACGCTGCCGCTATACAGTTTCCTCGAGACCGAAGGCCCCTATGCCTACGCCACCGAGGTCACGGCAGAATCGGCGCGCCTCGGGGTTGACGTGCCCGTGCACAACGAGCGCCTCGCGCCCGTTCCTGTGCGTGTAGCGGTGCAGATCGTCGACGCCGACGGGGCGGAAGTATTCTCGACGCAGCAGGAGGCCCTGCTCGCCGCCGGAGAGCGCCGCAAGTTTACGGTCTCTGGAAACATCACCCGGCCACGGGGCTGGGAACCCGCTTCCCCCCACGTCTATCGCGTCGTGACGAGCCTGCTGGTGGCCGGCGAAGTGGTGGATGCGATGGAGGTTCCGTTGGGCATCCGCCGGATCGAGTGGTCGGCAACCAACGGGCTGCGGATCAACGGCAACTCCTACAAGCTCCATGGCTGGGGCCAGAAATCGACCAACGAGTGGCCCGGGCTCGGGGCGGCGCTGCCCGATTGGTTGCACGCCTACACCCTTTCGTTGATGAAGGAGGCTGGAGGAAACTTCGTTCGCTGGGGGCACGTGCCCGGCGGACCGGCACAGATTTCCGCGGCCGATCATCTCGGACTGGTCACGCTGCAACCCGGCGTCGATGGCGAGCACGACACCAAGGGCGGCGCGTGGGCGCTGCGGGCGGCGACGTTTCGCGACGTGATTGTCTATTATCGCAATCACCCCGCCATCTTCATCTGGGAGGGTGGCAACCAAAAGGTGTCGCGCGAGCATGCCGCGGAATTGCGCGGCTACATGGACCAATTCGATCCCCACGGCGGCCGCGCCTATGCGCACCGCCGCGCCGACGCAGTCACTGCGGAGTTCATGGATGTCGGCATCGGCACCGAAGGCGGTCGCGAGATTGCGCGGCTCGCGGTGATCGAGGGCGAATACAACCGCGAGGAGTCGCCGCGGCGGGTGTGGGACAATTTTTCGCCACCCAACTTCGGTTACCCCGAGGCCAAGGGCCAGACCTACCAACTCACGTCGGAGCAATTCGCCGTCAATCAGGTCACGCATTACGTCAACAAGCTCCTGCCGACGCACCATGCGGGCGGGGCCAACTGGATTTTCTCCGACTCGACCAGCGGTGGCCGAGTCGGCGTGGAAGTTGCGCGCACCAGCGGTGAAGTGGACGGCGTGCGGTTGCCGAAGGAAGCCTACTACGTCTGTCAAGTGATGTTCACCTATGCACCCCGGGTGCACATTATCGGGCATTGGAGCTATCCCCCGGGCACGACCAAGACCGTTTCCGTGGTCGGCAATACCGGCGGTGAGATCGAGCTCCGACTCAACGGCAAACCAATCGGCCGGGCGATGCCACAGAAATCATTTCTCTATCAATTTCCTGAGGTCGCGTTCGCGGCAGGAACCCTCGAAGCCGTGGCGCTCGACCAATCCGGCAATACCGTGGCCGCAATGAGCCTGCGCACCGCTGGCCCGCCCGTCCGGTTGCGGCTCTCCGCCCGTGTCGGTCCTGATGGCTGGCGGGCCGACGGAGCCGACATCGCGCTCTTCGACGTGGAGGCCATCGACGAGGCTGGTCTGCGCGTCCCCACCTTCCAGCAACCCGTGACCTTCGCCGTCGAAGGCCCCGCGGTTTGGCGCGGGGGCTACAACAGCGGGCGCATCGGTTCCATCAATCACCTGACGCTCGAGCTGGAAGCGGGCATCAACCGTGTGGCGCTGCGCAGCACGCCGAGCAGCGGAACCGTGTCCTTGGAGGGGCAGTCGGCTGGGTTGGCACCAGCCCGCGTTTCGGTGGTCACACGACCGGCGGCAGACCAACCTCCGGCCCAGCTGAATTTCCCGGCGGCGTTTCCGGAGCAACGGCAGCCGCAACCCCTGCTCCCGTCCGAGTCCTCACCGCTGGCAGGGGTTCCCTCCGGCCAGGTGGGACGATTCACCCGCGCCTTTAACTACTCCGGGCCCGCCGCCTACATCGTGCACGTCGAGACCAACGCGAGTCCGGGACGCAGTGCCTATGTTGACGCCGATGCGCCGTTTCCGGAACTGCCCAAGGACTTGCTCGGCGCCGATTGGGTCCAGGCAAGCAATCGGGATGCCCTTTACCATGCAGTGGACCTGATCGAATTGTCCGTCGCGAAGGCCGCCTGTGTCCTGATCGCGCATGACGACCGCCTGCCCCGACCCTCCTGGCTTTTGCGCGACTACCTCCCGACCGATCTGCACCTGAACGTACTCGGCGCACCCATGTCGGTCTTCCAGCAAACCCACCCGACCGCCACGAGCTTTACCTTGGGACCCAACACGGATGATTCCGGCGCGAAGACCGGCAACATGTATTTGGTTTTTGTGACCGGTCGTCGCTGAGATTGGCCGACGCATGACCGGCGAAGTCCGTGCCGGGGTCGGAGCCAAAAAAGAAGCCGGCCCCTCGCGGGTGCCGGCTTCGGAGATAATTCGTTCAGGTATCGTTTACGGGATCACCACGGAAACCTTTTCCGCCCGCGATCCCGCCGTGTTGTGCGGGTGCAGGAGGAGGAGGCCCTTGGAGCCGCGAGCAGTGTAGTTGGCGGCATTCCACCGGACCGGAACCGTGTTGCCATTCGTGTCGAAGTACCAGAAAGGCTCCAGGTTGGCGGTACCGGCAGTATCGAGGCCGGGCGTCGAGGGATTGTAGGCGAGCCAGCCGGTTTGCGAAACCAGCACGCCGCGCCAGAGACCACGCACGCGGTAGCGGAAGTTCGGCGCAGCCGCGGTCACGCCGACGTTGCCCGCCGGGATATCGATCGACACCACGCTGTTGTTCAACGCGTAGGTATTGATCGAAGTCGGCGCGAGACCGTTGACGGGGCGAGTCGCGAACAAGAATGTGCCCGCGCCCGGAGCGAAGTGCTTCGTGAAGTAGGTCACGTAGACATTCGAGGGCGAGGCGGCCGTGCCGGTATCAAGATCAGTCGGGCTGCGGGTGAAGACCGTGAAGTCGGCCACGCCGTCGTTGTTGTTGTCGATCTGGATTTGGGTTTCGACGCCATGGATGCTGGGCGTGTCCCAATTGCCAAACATCGAAACACCGAAGTTCAGGACGGTGGTTGCCCAGTTGTTGCCGCGGGTGCGGAAATCGCTGGAGACACCGGCGTATTGAATTTCCGCGCCAGATAAGTAGCCGGTATAAACGGCATCTTCAGGTTTGGTTTCGTGTTGCAATTCGTAGCCCTTGACGAGGCCGATGAGATCGTTCGGGAAGGCAGGCGTCGCGGTCCCGGCCGTGTTCAATTCCACACCAGCGACCGGCACATTAGCGATGCCGGTGGGAGCATTCATGGTCACGGTAGCACCAGCGGCCGACATTTGGGCGGCAGGACGAACCGCTGCCCACACGGGAACGCGGAGCACCGGAGCATTGCCCGAGGTCGGAGTCAGCACGATGTGGCCGGCGAACTCGTTGAGGAAGTGTCGGGGTTGGAGACCGCCTGGATTGAGGTTCTGCAATGCCGGGATGAGCGGATCGCGCACATTCTTCATCTGGCTCGGATCAATCCGCAGTTTGATGGGGAAGTGATTGGTCGAACCGGCCGGGGGCGAGATGTCCTTGCGGCTGTCGAGGTCGATCGAAACTCCCGGCAGTTCCATCAACGGCACCCACGAGATCTTGTAGCTGACCTTGGCATTGCTCTTGTTGCGCACGGAAATATGGCGCACCAAGTTCAAGGTTTCTGCGGCCTCAACCTGCCCGTAGGATACGCTCACCAGATCAGGACGGTCCTTGTTGAAGGCGATGACTTTGGAGCGGGCGGCACCTTCCAAATCAACGCGACCGGCGCCCACCCGCGTGGAACTCCACTTCGGTGGGGTGAAGAAGTTGTCATTGAAGAGGTCGAACTTGGCGGTGTTCATCGCCAGCGCCTTCAACTCGTCCTGATTCCAGGTCGGGTTCGCTTGGCGCATGAGCGCCATGCCACCGGCCATGTGCGGCGCGGCGGACGACGTGCCGTTGAAGGTGCGGTTGCCGTTGCCGGTGTTGACCAAGGCCGCAGAGACGAGCTCGGCCGGCGCCGTGATATCGGGCTTGAGCATTGAGTCGCCGCGACGGGGACCGCGCGAGGAATAGATGGCCATGGTGTCAGACCCGCCGATGTTGCCCTTGGAGGACGCATTGGCGGCTACGGTCTGGGTGGCGATTGCGCCGGTGATGATCACCCCGTCCGCCTGCGAGATCATCGCGGAGGGAATGGTGACAAGCGGATCCGCGCCGCCCATGGTGGTCGCCGAACCGGCCGCGTTGTTCAGCACGATCACGCCGATTGCACCGGCATTCTGGGCGTTGCGCACCTTGTCAACAAAGGCCGCCGAGGTGCCCCAAGGAGCCGGGGGAGCCCCGCGCTCCATGATGACAATCTTGCCCGCGCAGTCGGCCGCGTTGAGGAGCGGAACCGTGCCACCAACAGAGCCCGTGCCGCGGATCGGATTGGCTACGACCAGATTGCTGGAGAGGCCGGCAATCGGGAAGGCCGGACCAAAGGACGCGGGAACCATGAGGTAGTCCTTCGCGATCGAGGCCGGTGAAGTGACCTTGAAGGTTTGGAAGAATTGATCGTTCAGTGAGGCGGCAACGCTGAGCGTGCCGTCGCCAACCGACGGGGAGCCCGTGATGTAGTAAACATTGTAGGAGTTGCCGGCGGAGATCACGACCACGATGCCTGCCTTGGTGGCGGCGTCGGCCGTGCGCGCGGTGAGATCGTCGGGATGGCCGTTCGCGGCACCCAGCGACAGATTGATGACGTCCAGACGATCGGACATATCGCCGTCGCCATCCGGGTCCATGGCCCACTCGATGGCGAGGTGCGTGAGGGCGGTGCTACCGGAATTGCCGAAGACGCGCAGGGGGTAGATCAGAGCGTCGGGAGCCACACCGGGGCTCGTGCGCATCGCCGCATAGTTGGTGGCGGAATTGTAGGTGCCCGTGTAGGTGGTGCCATCACCATTCGTGCCGCGGCCACCGATGAGGCTGGCGACGGCGGTGCCGTGGCCGTTGACGCCTTCCCACGGATTCGCATCTGGTTGCGGAACCGTCGCGGAACCCGTGTAGTTATTACCCACGAAATCCCACCCGCCGGGGAACTTGGCATTGGGGAAATGGCCGTTGGCGTTGGTGTCGGTCACGCCCGCAGCGGCGCCGGTGATGCCGGGGCCGCCAAACGCCGCATGCAAATAGTCGACGCCGGAGTCGATGACGCCCACTTTGACGCCTGTGCCGCGCATGTTGAGGCCGGCGGGCAATGCCGCCCAAAACGACTCGACGCGCATCAGCGGATTGCTCGAGGCGGCATCCGGATAGTGCTCGACGATCGGCATGACGGATTTGACCTCGGGCATCGCCGCGATGGCGGCGAGGTCGGCTGGGTCAACGCGCATCGCAATACCGTTAAACGCGCGTTGCATGCGGTAAATTTCGTTACCCTTGACCTGCTTCTCCTTCATCTTGTTGGAGACGTCGTTTTGCGCGTCCTTGATTTTCTCGACGCGCTCCTTGCCCTTGGCGAGACCGATGGTGCGACCTTCGACGGCCGTGACCTGATCGAGAATGATCGCCGCCGGGGCGTCATGCAGTTCAACAATCACGTTGACCGACCCTTGTTCGAGCAGGGCAACCGTTGCGAAATCCTCGTCGATGAACGTGGCTTCCACGTCGTCGGTCGGGTCGCCTTGCACCGCCAGACTGGGTGCTTCGGGAATGCTCTCAGGAACAGGTGTCGGTTCAGTTTGAGCGAAGCCGGTGCTGAGACCGGCGAGGAACAGAATGCAGCTAACAACAGCCGCTCGGATAGGCACGAGCCTAGTCGATAGGACGAACATGGGGGGTGTATTTAGGGGTTGTCGGCGCCAGTTTCGCGTCGCTGCACCACAATGGACGCAATCGAAAATCGCGAAATTGCCCGGGAGGCGTACTGACTCTTAGAACTGCTGAACGCGGTCAACTCAAAACCCTGTAACTGTTTCTACCCCAAATTAATGTAGTATTTAATCGGATAGATAATAGTGCTGTTCAGCCCTGGCCTTATCCGGTGTTTTTCAGACCGGCGGCGATGCCACTCACCGTTAATTCAATCACCCGCTTAACCTCAGCCCGCGCTTGGGTAGACAACCGTCCTCCGCGCAACCGACGGATCATCTCGACCTGCAAGTAGTTCAACGGATCGATGTAAGGATTGCGCAGGCGAATCGAGTTCGCGAGCACGGGTTCCGCGCCGAGCAATTCCTTGTTTCCAGACACCGCCAGCACCAGCCGATGGGTGCGGCTGAACTCGGCCTTGACGATGCCGAGGATTCGACGTCGGCGTCGGGCGTTGGTATCCAATCCCGAGTAGATTTCAGCGATGCTCAGGTCTGCCTTGCGCAAGGTGAGTTGAGCGTTGTCGATCAACAATCGAAACGACTTCCAACTCCGATACATCCGCCGCAACCGGGCCAACCCACGGGCTTCGCTCGCCGCAACTTCCAGCGCCTAACCCAATCCGAACAAACCCGGATGGTTGAAACGACTCTGCATCCAGGAAAACACCCAAGGAATCGCGCGCAGGTCATCCAACGACCGAGGCCCTTCCTTGCGATACGAGGGACGCGAGCCGAAATTCAACGCCCCGATCTCATCAATCGGGGTGGCGGCCTGCCAGAACGCCAGAAAGTCCGGATCCTGCACCAGCGAGTGATAGACCGCCGTGCTGCGCACACTCATGCGCTCCATGGCGCGCAACCAGGTGGCCGGCCGTGCCGGCGGCTCACCCCCTGCCGCATGGGAACCGAGCAGCACCCCGTAGGCCATCTGCTCGAGCACGCGGTGCGCAATGTCCGGATCGTGATACCGCGTCGACAGCACCTCCCCCTGCTCCGTGATCCGAATCCCGCCGTCGCGCAACCCGACCGGCTGCGCCAACACGGCCTTGGCCGCCGGGCCGCCGCCGCGCGCTATGCTGCCACCGCGTCCGTGGAACATGGTCAAGCGCACCGCATGTTTACGGCCCACGGCCGCAATCGCATCCTGCGCTTGGTGCAGGCCCCAGTTTGCCGCAAAGTAGCCGCAGTCCTTGTTGCTGTCGGAATAGCCGAGCATCACGTGCTGACAATTGCCCTGGTGTTTCACCCAACGGCGGTAGATCGGGTTGCCCAAAAGCGCCCCGAGCACGCGGGGCGCGTTTTGCAAATCACCGAGCGTTTCGAACAGCGGTGCGACCGGCAGTGAGGTCCCGACGACCGCTTGCATCAGGAGCACCTCCATGACGTCGGAAGCTTCGGCTGCCATGCTGACCACATAAATGCCGAGCGCATCACGGGGCGCCGGCTTGACCGCCTCCAGCGCCGCCAGTGCGGCCCGCGACTCGGTGGTCAATTTGACCGGAACCTCGAATCCGCGCTTGAGCGCCCTCGCGAGCAGTCGGCATTTCTCCTCCTCCGGGCGCTCCGGAAAATCAGGAAGCCCCAGCAAGTCGGCGACCGTGCGTCCATGAACGTCGGAATGCTGCCGCAGATCGAGGCGCGCCGTGTGCAGACCAAACGTGGCAACGTTTGAATCCACATCCCGCAAGGTGCCGTCAGCCAGAATCGCCGCCCGGCTCTGGTGCAACGCCCGTTCGATTACGGCCATCGCCCGCCCGATTTCGGCAACTGATAGTGGCTGCGCCCGATTCGAAAGCCGTGCCCGCAGCACAAAGACCAATTGCCGATAGGGTTCAAACCGGTGGCGCGCTTTGATCTCGGGCCAACCTGGTTCCTGCGCGCCGAACTGTTCGGCTAGACGGGTCACCGAGGGGTGCACCGGCTCCCGCAAGGAGGAAAGCGTGAGCGACCACGACAGCCGCTGCAGTCCCCGCTCCATCGCCACCAGCGCGTTTTTCCGCTGCAACTTGAGCACCTCGGTCGTGACGTCCGCGGTCACAAAGGGATTGCCGTCGCGGTCCCCTCCGATCCACGAGCCAAACCGCAACCAGCCTTTCGGTGCCTTGACCCCGGGATAATACCTCTCCAGCGCGCTCACGAGGTCACGTTGCAGCTGCGGCAGCACCTTGAAGAGGGTGCGTTGAAAATACCACAGACCCGTGCGGGCTTCGTCGAGCACCGTGGGCCGGGCGGGCCGACCGCGATCGGTCAACCAAAGCGAAAGGATCTCCCGCTCGATTTCCGGGTTGGTCGCCAGCTGCTTGGTCGGCAGCTCGCGCAGCACCTCCGCCAGCCCAGCCAATTTGGTCAGCAGCGTGCGGCGCTTGGCCTCGGTCGGATGCGCGGTGAAGACGAGTTCGATTCCGAGTTGGTCAAGCAGTCGCTGCATTTCCTTAGGCTCGACGCCCAGGCGTTTCAATTCCGCAACCGCCGCCGCAATGGACTCCTTGCGCTGCGCGGCATCGCCGCGCCGGGCGCGCAGGAGACGAATCCGAAAATTCTCCTCAGCCAGATTCACGAGTTCGAAGAACAGCGTGAAAGCCATGGCTTGATTGAGCGCTTGTTTCGTTGTCAGACGGCGCACCACGCTCGCCAGCTGGCGGCCGGCCCGCTTGTCTCCGTCCCGACTTGACTTCGCGAGGCCGCGCAATTGCTCCACGGTGCGGAAAGTGGCCGCGCCTTCGAGCCGGCCGATGATGCCGCCAAGCCGTGCCCCGAGCGTGCGCACACTCGCCCGCAATTCCGGCAATTCGTCAATTGCCCGGACGTGAGTGGCGGCATGAAGAAAAGTTCGGGTGATCGACTTGTGGGTGGGCAACATTCCACGGTGCTACTTGTCCGCGCCCGACTCAACGTGTTTCGTCGTCATAGGTCGCCGCCACTTGTGCCGCGGGTAGCGGCGGGAGCGTTCGGTATGATTTTCTCCGCTTGTTCCCTCCCAAAGTTGCCAGCTCGGCGGTCACTGGGATGGGGCGTGACGGGGGACGTTGACAGACCTGATGGGGCGGGACAGCATGCTGCAATGAAAGCGATGCAGTCGGCATCAGCGCGAGTCCTGACCGTCACGGCGGCCGTGGTCTTGCTCATCGGATTCATGGTGCTGTCACCCTCTGCGGGGTTTCTCGTCTTCTGCCTCGCGGCGCTGCCCGCGGCGATTCCCGCGATCTTCGGCACCGGAAAGTTCCGGATCATCTCCGTGGTCCTGCTCCTCGCCGCGCTTGGCCTGGCCGTTGTCAAATACCCGGAATTCAGGGACGAACAGGCGCGCCTTCGCCAGTATAAGTCGCAGCTATGATCGGCCGCCTGATACTGGTGGTGGCATTCTTGATCCCCGCTGTCGCCTCCGCCTACATGATCTGGCTGACGTGGCGCGCGGACGACGACGGGAAGTGGCTTTTCACCGTCTTCTTCGTGTTTTTCCTGTTCCTCGCCGCCTCGCCGATCCTGCCCAAGTTCGTGTTCCAGCCGAAACCCGAGCCCGTCAGCACCTCAACCACCCGCTTTGTGCCCCATTGGTTCATGCTGCTGGCGGTACTGGTGGTGCTGGTCGTCATCCTCATGGCCATCGTCGGCTCCTTCCTGCATCGGTGAGCAGAAGCAATTCGAGAAGCTCGTGCCGCAGATCCCAGATATCAATTCGTATGGACGGAACAAATCTGCGCGCTCAATGGCAGTAAAAGGAATGGGCGACTCCTATTTCCACTCATGTCTCGGGTAGCGGCGGGCAAGCGCGGGCTTGAGCTTCGGATAGACCTCGCGCCAGAAGTTGCTCAGGTCATCGGTCACCTGAATCGGCCGCTGGTTCGGAGCCAGAACTTCGAACTTCACCGGCACCCGGCCGTAGCCGAGAGCGAACCGGGCCTCGACGCCGTAGAGCTCCTGAATCCGCGCACTGAGCACCGGCGGACCGTCGGCGCCGTAGGTGACCCGGGCCTTCCGCCCGTTTGCCATCGTGATGCGTTCCGGCAAATAATCGTCCAGCACGGCCAGCTGCTCCGGCAGCAGCCACTCGCGGAGCGTCGGCATCACCGGTTTGTCCTTCAACTCGCGGGCCCCGTAGCTGCCATAGCAAATTTGTTCGATCAGGGTGGCGCGATCGGTGGTCGCGATGGGATGGACCTCTAATTCGGGCCACCACTTGGCGAGGCAATTGACACGGGTGATCCATTGCTCAACCGCGTCGGTCCACTCCGCGAGCACGATGCGTCCGGCCAAAACCTCCCGAGCAAGGAGGGCCGCCGCGTCCCCGGCGGGTGGTTCCTCGGCGGTTTGCTTCGATTCCAGCACCAGATCGCGGAAACGCCGCTCCTTGCGCGCCATGACTCGCCGTTGGGTCTCGTCGAAAATCACTCCCCCGGTGTCCTTGAAATCCTCCGGGAACAACTCCTGAAGCCACGATTCCTCCACGGCCGTGCAGAGGTTCAGCAAGGTGTTCACTTCACCGCGACTTTCGATCTCGGTGATTTCAGCCGCGACCAGCAGCGACGCGTCTTGCACCGCGCTTTCGCGCGCCAACACCCCGCGGCGTTGATGCACGAGCTCGCAACGCAGGGTGCCCTGGTCGAGCCGCCGGGCGAGGTGATCGCTAAAGCCCAGCAGGACGCATTTGCGCACCGCCGCGCCGTCGATTCGCCCTTCGGACACGTCGAGCTTCTCTGCCGCCGCGAGTTTCAGAAATTGCTCGAACAGCGGGCCCACCTGGCGCACGGCCTGCACGTGAATGCCGAGCTTTCGGCACGCGTCCATGTGGTAGCGGGCATGGTCGGCATAGCGCCAGGCTCGCATCAGCAGGAAGAAATCGGACTCGGACTCGGCCCCGAGGATATCCTCCCGCGCCTCCTGGGTCTGCTTGTCCACCCCGCGCAGCAGGAAATTGCGTCCCTGCGTCAGCGCCGCCATCAGCGCCACTGCGCGCACACACCCGTAGTCGGCCGCAGCGAGAAACATCCGCGCATACCGCGGGTGCATTGGGAAACGCAGCATCTTGCGACCGATCGCGGTCACGGTGCGTTTCGGGCCGTGCAAGGCTCCGAGGTCTTCCAACAACCGCTCCGCCCGCTCCAAAGCCCGGGATTCGGGTTTCTCCAGCCACGGGAACGTCTGGGTGTCATCGATGCCAGCTGCCTTGAGCGTCAACACGACCTCCGCAAGGTCCAGCCGCTTCACTTCCGGCAACTCCTGCAGCGCCCGCTGGGCATGCTCGCGTTCCGTCCACAGCCGCACGCAGACGCCCGGCGCGGTCCGACCCGCCCGGCCCGCGCGCTGATCCGCGGAAGCGATCGCGATCTTCTCGATCAACAGCGTGTTGATGCCTCGGTGCGCGTCGTAGCGCGCCATGCGCGCCAGCCCCCCGTCGATCACGCCGGTGATCCCGTCGATCGTGAGCGATGTCTCCGCCACGTTGGTGGAGACGATGATCTTCCGCGTCTCGGCGCGCGCGACGGCGCGATCCTGCTGGTCGGGCGGCAACTCCCCGTGCAAGGGGAAGCAAACGAAGTCACGCAAGGCCCGTGAACTTTGGATCTCCTGCACTGTGCGGCTGATCTCGTAGGCACCCGCCATGAACACCAGCAGGTCACCGGTGGTTTGGGCCGCCACCCGCTCACATTCGCGTGCCGCGACGGACCAGACGGGGTCGTGCTCAAAATTAACCGCCTTCGGCAGGTATACGATCCGCACAGGAAAGGTGCGTCCGCCCGAACTGAGCACTTCGCAGGGCGCCAGGTAATTCTGC
>JAUXOH010000011.1 GCA_030682505.1 Candidatus Didemnitutus sp.
TCCTGCACGCCGGGCAGTTCCTCATCGCGAAGGACAGGATCAGCGAAGACAAATTGATGGAGCTCGCGATCTCCGCCGGCGCGGACGACATCATCACCACCGAGCAGGGCTACGAGCTCCGGTGCGACCTCCATATTTTCGACAAAGTCGCCCACGCCATCGAAGACGCCGGCATTCCGACCGAGTCGGCCGAAATCAGCTACATCCCCACCGTGACGGTGCCCGTCACGGACGTGGGCCTCGCCAAGACGCTGGTCCGGTTGCACGACGCCCTCGACGACAGCGAGGATGTGCAATCTGTCTATTCGAACGAAGAAATGGACGAGGCCGTCACTGAGGCCGCCCACGCCTGACCGCGGCGGTCGTCAGGCAATGACACGCAATACGTGTCATTCCTTTCCCCCACGTTTCTCCTGTTTGCCGGGGCGAGGACCCACCGCTCCGATCAATCGGCGGCCAGATGGCCGACCTGCCGGGTGAGTGATTTCTCGAGACTGCCGCAGACCAGTTCGCACAGCTTCGGAATCGTCGGATCGCTGATGCGATAGAAGACCTGCAGGCCTTCCTTGCGGCGGGCGAGGATGTGCGCCGCCGTCAGCGTCTGGAGGTGCCGCGAGACGTTCGCCTGCGTTCCTTCCGTGGCCTCAACGAGTTCCGTCACGTTTCTTTCGCCCTCGAACAGCGCCTGAATCAGGCGCAGCCGCATGGGTTCCGCCAGCACCGCAAAGCGGCGGGCGACCAACTGCAGCGCGTCATCGTTCAACGGGCGGTGTTTGGGCATGCGACGGAGGAAACAGCCACTTGACATCATGGCAAGTATATGCATTTATGCGCATACAAAGTCAACCCTGATTTCCATGACCACTTATTCGCTTGTTCGTCTTCTCGCCGGCTCGGTCGTTCTGACCGGCCTGTTGCTCTCCCAACTCCACAGCCCGTGGTGGTTGCTCGTGCCCGCCTTTGTCGGCCTCAACCTCATCCAGTCGGTCTTCACCGGTTTCTGTCCGCCCACGCTGATTCTTACCAAACTCGGCTGGGTCGACGAACAAGACGTGATTCACTGGGGCGGCCAACGTCGCCCCGGTGGCAATTAAGGGAACCAACCAGATGAACTCCACTGTGCGCTTTCTGATTCCCATCGCCGTCGCCGCCGCCTTGGGCGCCGCCCTCGGCTATTACGGTGAATGCACCTCGGGCACCTGTCCCCTTACCTCGACGTGGTGGCGCGGCGCCCTTTACGGTGCCGTCTTCGGGCTTATCTGGTCGTTCGGCCAGCGCAGCCCCTCCTGAACGTCATGCCCTCCCGTTTCTCGCTTCACCGTGTCGCCGCGGCGACCCTGCTCTGCTTCACCGCTTTGTCGCTGTCGGCCAATCCGTGGACGGCCCGGCAAGCTGTCGCCACGGCGCTGGCCAACAACCCCGACGCCGAAATCGCGCGCCAGCGGCTCATCGCGGCCGAGGCGATGATCGAACAGGCGAACGCCGCGTGGCTGCCGCAGGTTTCGCTCTCCGGTCGTTATACCGAGACGAACAGTCCGATGATGGCCTTCGGTTCCATTCTCAACCAGCGCGCCTTTCATTTCGGTCTCGATTTCAACCAGCCGGGCCGGATCGACAATCTCAACGCCACCGGCACCGTCGGCTACAACCTCTACAGCGGTGGCCGCGCCACGGCCGGCAAGAAGGCCGCCGAAGCCGGCGCGCGCGCGGCGCAGGAAGACCTGCGCGCCGCCCACCATCAACTCGCCAACGGTGCCATCAAGGCCCTCCTTAATCTGCGCAAGGCGCGCGAAGCGGTGGGGGCCGTCGAGGCCGGTGTGCGTGCCTACGAGGCTTCGATCACCAATGCCCGTTTGCGTTTCACCGCCGGCCAGATGTTGAAGGCCGACCTGCTCAGCCTCGAGGTGCAACTCGCCCAAACCCGCGAAACACTCACCACCGCCCGTCACGGCGCCGCGCTCGCGGCGCAGGCTTTTCTTTTTGTGCTCGGCCTTGATCCGGTGGGCGCGGAGTCCGTCGATCTTGCTCCGGAAGACCCCGCGCTCACCGCGATGATCACCCCGGAACAAACCGATTTCTCCGGGCGCCCTGAACTCACCGGCCTGCAGGAGCGCCTGCACGCCGCCGAGGAAATGGTGCAGGTCGCTCGCGGCGCGCGCCGACCCACGATCAACGCCTTTGCCTCCTACCAATACGACCAGGGCTGGAAACTCAATCGCCACGGCGACAGCTGGCTCGCCGGGGTGGCCGTGGACGTGAATCTTTTCGATGGCGGCCAGACTTCCGGCAAGATCAGCCAGGCCACCGCCGAACTTGCCCAAGTAAAGCAGATGCTGCGCAAGGCCCGTCTCGGCATTGCGTTGGAGGTGGAACAGGCCCGCCTGGCCCACCAAGCCGCGCTCGAACGCCTGGAAGTCAGCGCCCAAACCGTGGCCCAGGCGGACGAAAGTGCCGCGCTCAGTCGGGCGCGCTTTGCAAAGGGCGCCTTGCTCACCGCTGAACTCATCGGCGCGGAAAGCCGCCTGATCGAAGCCCGCATGCGTCGCACCTTGGCCGAGGCGGACGAACGCATCGCGCTCGCCGATTACCACCGCGCCCTCGGCCTCCTGCCCTTCGCCACCCCTTGACCCCTTGAATTCCATGAAGCCGCTTCCCTTCCTCTTCCTCCTCGCCCTCCTGCCCGTCGCCGGCTGTTCGAAATCCCAACCGGCGAATCCGCCCTCCCCCGCCACCCTTCCCCCGGCTCGCGTCACCCTCGTCCGCGTCGCCGCCAGCGAGACGGCCGCGCTCGCCGAGATCACCGGCACCGTTCGTCCGGCCCAGCGCGCCACCCTCGCCGCCAGGGTCATGGGGGCGATCAGCGAAGAGTTGGTCTCGCTCGGTCAACCGGTGCGCACCGGCGATCTGTTGCTGAAAATCTCCGCGGTCGAGATCACCGCCCGCGTCGCACAGGCGCAGGCGCAGCTCAATGTCGCCGTGCGCGACCTCGCGCGGGAGCGGGACCTGCTCCGGGTCGGCGCGAGCACCGCCGACATGGTCCGCGGCCTCGAAGACCGTTTCACCATGACGGCCGCGATGGTGCGCGAGGCCGAAACGATGCTCGGCTACACCGAGTTGCGTGCCCCCTTCGACGGCGTCGTGGCGCGCAAGTTTGTGCAAGCCGGCGATCTCGCCTCCCCGGGCCAGCCGCTCCTCGAACTCGAGGGAGCCGGCGATTTTCAGATCGAGGTCGGGATTCCCGATTCACTCTCCGGCAATCTTCAGTTGGGGGTCTCCCTGCTGGCTGAGGAACCCGCCGCCAACGCCACTTTTCAGGCCCGCTTGATCGAGCTGTCGTCCGCGGCCGATGCCGTTGCCCGCACGGTCACGGCGAAGTTCGCGGTGCCGGCCGACGCGCCGGTTCGCTCCGGTCAATTCGTGCGGGTGCACGTTCCGGCGGGCCGGATCACCGCTCTCCTGGTTCCCATCAGCGCCGTGACCACGGTCGGGCAGATGGAGCGGATTTTCATCGCCGAAAACAACCGCGCCATGCTGCGCATCGTGAAGACCGGGGCCGCGCACAACGGCCTGGTGGAAATCCTTTCGGGTTTGAGCGCCGGTGAGTCGGTCGTGGTGCAACCGCCCGCAAACCTGCGCGAAGGTCAGCCTCTCGAGGTGCAACCATGAGTTCTGCGCCCGTCCCGGTTGTTCCTCCCGCCCGCTACGGCCTCGCCGGTCGGATGGCGGCGATGTTCATCGATTCCAAACTGACGCCCATCGCGGTCGCCGCCTCGCTGCTGCTCGGGCTGTTCGCTGTGCTGATGCTGCCCCGCGAGGAAGAGCCCCAGATCAAGGTGCCGATGATCGACGTGATGGTCGCGATGCCCGGCGCGTCCGCACAGGAGGTCGAGAACCGCGTGACGCGGCCAATGGAGAAGCTCCTGTGGGAAATTCCCGGCGTCGAATATCTTTACTCCACCTCCAGCCCAGGCGGCAACCTGACCATCGTGCGCTTCAAGGTCGGCACCGATCTCGAGGCGGCGCTCGTGCGCCTCAACCAAAAGCTGCAAACCAACGTCGATCGCATTCCGCCCGGTGTCTCCGCTCCCTTGGTGAAGCCGCGCACCATCGACGACGTGCCAGTGGTTGCGCTGACCTTCCACAGTTCCGTCTATGATCACTACACGCTGCGGCGGCTCGCCGCGCAGGTGGAGGAATCCCTCAAGGCCATCCCGATGGTGGCCGAGACCACGATCATTGGGGGCACCCGTCGGCAAGTGCGCGTGCAGCTGGATCCGAGCGCCCTCGCCTCCCGCAACCTCAGCGCCAACGGCCTCGTGCCGATGCTGCAGCAGGCCAACGTTCAAACCCACGCGGGCGCACAGTCCTTTGGCAACACCGAGGTCCTCCTCCAGGCCGGGACATTCTTCCGCGATGCGGGCGAGGTCGGCGCCGTCGTCGTCGGCGTGGACAACAACCGTCCGGTCTACTTGCGCGACGTCGCCACGATCACGGATGGCGCGGCAGAGCCCTCGGACTATGTGCTGTTCGGTCGCGGACCCAGCGGCACCGAGGAAGCGGCCGTCACGTTGAGCCTCGCGAAGCGCCCCGGCGCCAACGCCGTCGAGGTGGTCGCGGCCGTCAAGGCACAGATCGCCACGCTCCAGGGCACCTTGATTCCCGCTGACATCAGCGTGGCGGTGACGCGCGACTACGGTGCCACGGCGGCGGAGAAATCGAACGAGTTGCTGCTGCACATGGGCATCGCGATCTTCGGCGTCGCCGTCCTGATCATGTTCTTCCTCGGGTGGCGTGAGTCCCTCGTCGTGCTCCTCGCCATCCCGGTCACGCTCGGCCTGACGCTGCTGGTGTTCTACCTCTACGGTTACACCCTGAACCGGATCACCCTCTTCGCCTTGATCTTCTCCATCGGGATTCTGGTGGATGACGCCATTGTGGTGGTGGAAAACATCGTGCGGCACATGAATCTGCCGGGGTGCCAACGCCGTCCGTTGATCGAGGTCGCCATCGAGGCGGTGGACGAAGTCGGCAACCCGACCATTCTGGCCACACTGGCCGTCATCGCCGCGGTGCTGCCCATGGCCTTTGTCAGCGGCATGATGGGCCCCTACATGCGACCGATTCCGATCGGATCGAGTGCGGCCATGATCTTCTCCCTCCTGGTCGCGTTCGCGGTCACCCCGTGGGCCGCGCTGCGAATCCTCCGCGGGCATCGTCCGACCGGCCACGCCGCCGGGTTTGTCGATGCGCCGGTGCAAGACGAAGACGCGATGCCGGACAATGCCTTTACCCGGCTCTACCAGCGCTTCATGCAGCCGCTGCTCGACCATCGCCGCTGGCGCTGGGCTTTTCTCGCGATCGTCGCCGCGCTCACCGTCGGTTCCATGGGCCTCGTCGGCCTCAGCGCCGTGAAGGTCAAGATGCTGCCCTTCGACAACAAGTCGGAGTTTCAGGTCATCATCGATCTGCCGGAAGGTTCCACCCTGGAGCAAACGACCCGCGTGGCCCGCGAGATGGCGGCATCCCTCCGCACCGAACCTGAAGTGCTCGACTACCAGATTTACGCCGGTTCCGCCTCGCCGTTCAATTTCAACGGCCTGGTGCGGCACTACTTCCTGCGCCGCGGCAGCAATGTCGCGGACATTCAAGTGAACCTGAGCGCGAAGCACGAACGCTCCGCCCAGAGTCACGATATCGCCAAGCGCGTGCGTCCCGCCCTCGCGGCCATCGCCGCCAAATATGGCGCGGCCGTCGCCGTGGCCGAAGTGCCGCCGGGTCCCCCGGTGTTGCAAACGCTCGTCGCGGAAATCTACGGACCGAACGAAGCGGCGCGCCTGAAACTTGCCTCGCGCGTACGCGAGATCTTCCGCGCGTCGCCGGGTGTCGTGGATGTGGATTGGTATGTCGAGGACCAGCAACCGAAGACGGTGCTGCGCGTCGACAAGGCCAAGGCGGCGCTGCACGGACTGACCGAAGCCGCCGTGGCCCGCGCCGTGCAATTGGGCGCGCAAGGCTATCCGGTCACCTTGTTGCATGCCCCCGCCGAGCGCGAGGATGTGGCCGTGGTGCTCGAGCTGCCCCGCGCCCTCCGGGCCCGCGTCGAAGACCTGCTGTCGTTGCCGCTGCGTTCCGAAATGAACCCCGCGGCTCCGCTCGTGCCGTTGCGGGAACTGGTCACGATTGAGACGACGCACGGCGAGCGAAACATCTATCACAAGAACCTGCGCAACGTGATCTACGTCACCGCTGATGTGGCCGGCGAGGTGGAGAGCCCGGTCTATGCAATTTTCGCGATGAACCGCGAACTGGCGAAACTCGACGGACGCGAGTTCGGCGGCACGGAATCCCGTGTGCAGATTCTCAACTCCTCCATGCCCGACAACGACCGCGAGCCCGCGATGAAGTGGGATGGCGAATGGCAGGTGACGCTCGAGGTGTTCCGCGATCTCGGCCTCGCCTTCGGCGCCGTGCTCATCCTCATCTACATGCTGATGGTCGGCTGGTTCAAAAACTACTCCACGCCGCTGATCGTCATGACCGTCATTCCGTTTTCGCTGATCGGCATCCTCCCCGCCCATGCGGCGCTCGGGGCGTTCTTCACGGCGACCTCCATGATCGGCTTCATGGCCGGCGCGGGCATCGTCGTGCGCAACTCCATCATCTTGGTCGATTTCATCGAGCTGCGGCTCGGCCACGGTCGCTCGCTCCGCGAGGCGTGCGTCGAGGCGGGCGCGGTGCGGTTTCGGCCGATGATGCTCACGGCGCTCGCCGTCGTGGTCGGCGCCCTGGTCATTCTCGCCGATCCCATCTTCCAGGGTCTGGCGATCTCCCTGCTCTTCGGCGCCATCGCCTCGCTCCTGATCAGCCCGCTCGCGGTGCCACTGATTTACTACATGACCCACGCCGACCAAACCCCGGCCCCCCAAGCCGACGCGTCCTGCAAGCTCCCCGACAACTCCCAACCATGAACTGGTTCCTGCTCCTTTTTTCCGGCGTCGCCGCGATCTTCATTATCCGCACGTTGATTCTCGCCCGCCCGGGCATCTCGGCAGAGCAGGCGCGCGCCGTCCTCAATTCCGGCGCCGCCGTGCTGGTGGATGTGCGCGAAGCCGGCGAATGGGCGGGCGGCACGGCCCGGCACGCCGCCCTGCTCCCGTTGAGCGATTTGCGCGGGGAGCGCACGCAGTGGCGTGCCTTCCTGGCGAAGCACAAGGGAAAGCAATTGCTCCTCTACTGCCGCTCCGGCAGCCGCTCCGGGATGGCCGCCGCCCAGCTCCGGCGCGAAGGATTCAACGCCGTGAACGCCGGTTCGGCGGGAATCTGGGTCCAATGAAGCCGGCCGCGGGGTCGCGCCGGCCACCGGGGCACCTATATCCGTACGGGCGCATATAGCCATTGATGCGTGTCGTTTGGCAACGGGCGCGCAGTCCTTCGCCCCGTTTTCGGCGATAATCTGGCTGCCATGAAAGCCCTGCGCTCGATCCTTCCTGCCGCCGCGATCCTCGCGGCCGCCTCACTCACCAGCCCGTTGGTCGCGACCAACGGCATGAACATGGAGGGCTACGGTCCCGTCGCGACCGCCCTCGGCGGAGCGTCCTTCGCCTACGACAACGGCACCGCCGCGGTGATCAACAACCCGGCGACCCTCAGCCTGATGCCTGACCAGGCGCGCCTCGATCTCGCCCTCGGCGTCCTGGGACCCGACATCACCGCCACCAGCACGACGGGCATCGGGGCCGATTCGTCGTCCACGGCGTTCTTTATGCCCGCCTTTGGCTACGCCCGCCGCAGCGGTGACCTCGTCTATGGCTTCGGTGTTTTCGGCCAGGGTGGCATGGGCTGCGAATATGACGCCAACTCCTGGCGCGGGCTCGGCTTCGGTCTCGTCAATCGCACCGAGGTTTCCGTCGGCCGCGCCATCCTTCCGCTCGCGTGGAAGATCAATGACCGGCTGCACCTCGCCGCCTCGGCCGACTTCATCTGGGCCGGCATGGATCTCAAGATGGCGATGAGCGGTGCGCAGTTTTTTGACCTCGTCAACCCGATGAGCCAGCAGTTCGGCCGCGCCTCCGGCACGATCATCCAGGGCTTCAACGGCATGATGGCCACGCTGCCCGCGGGCACGGGGGTCGACTACGCCTATTTTAACTTTTCCAACGGCAGCGATTTCACCGGAGCCGCCCGCGGCTATGGTTACGCGGGCAAGATCGGCCTGCTTTACGAGGTCAGCCCGCGTGTTTCCCTGGGCCTCACCTACCACAGCCGGTCGGCCCTCGGCGACCTCACCACCTCCAACGCCGCGCTTTCCTTCCAGCTCAACATTCCCGGCATGGGCCCGATGGCACAGACGCTGACCGGTGACATGCGGGTGAACAACTTCGAGTGGCCGGCCATGCTCGGGGCCGGCCTCGCTTACCGCCCCAATGATCGCTGGCTCCTCGTCGCCGACGTGCGCGAGATCTTTTGGAAGGATGTGATGCAGGACTTCTCGATGACCTTCACCGCCAACGGCAACGCCGCCAATGGCCCATTCGCCAACCAAGTGATGGACGCCACGCTTTTTCAAAACTGGGAAAACCAGTTCGTCCTGCAACTCGGCGCCGCCTACCAAGTGAACGGGACCTTCACCCTCCGCGTCGGCGGGAACTTCTCCAGCGACCCGATTCCGGACAAGTTTCTCAACTGCCTCTTCCCCGCCACGATTGAGCGGCACCTGACCGCCGGTTTCGGCTGGAAGCTCAACGAACGCTCCACCGTCGACGTTTCGGTCACCCGGGGCTTCAAGGTTGAAAAAATCAACGGCTACGGCATCGGAGTCAGTCACGCCCAAACCAACGCGCAGGTCATGTATAGCTACCGGTTCTAGGGCCGCAGACCCCGGCGCAGGGCGGGGCAGCAGTCCGGCTAATCTACATGCATACTTGCGCATATAGGTTCACGCGGCCCCGCTTTTGCCCTCGTGCCGCCGCCGTTCCGGCCCGATGCTCCGGCCACAGAAAACCACCCACGCCATGAAAAACATCCTGATTCTCGGAGCCGGCACCGCCGGCACGATCATGGCCAACAAACTGGCCCGCGCCCTGCCTCCCGCGCAGTGGCGCATCACGGTGGTCGACCGTGACAATGATCATCCCTATCAACCCGGCTTCCTCTTCGTGCCCTTCCACGGCTACGAACCCGCCGACCTCGTCCGCTCGCGCCGCAAGACACTCGACCCGCGCGCCGACTTCCGCGAAGCGCTGATCGAGCGCATCGAACCGGACAAAAACCGCGTGCACCTCAAGGGCGGCGACGTCCTCCCGTACGACTTCCTCATCATTGCCACCGGCACGCAACCCGCGCCGGCGCAGAATGAGGGCATGCTCGGCGACGAGTGGCACAAGTCAGTCGCGGAATTCTACACGCTCGAGGGCTGCACCCGGCTCCAGCATCAGCTGGACAACTTCAAGGGCGGCCGGCTCGTCGTGAACATCGCCGAGATGCCGATCAAGTGCCCGGTGGCCCCGCTCGAGTTCGCTTTTCTCGCCGAGGCGTATTTCCGCTCCAAGGGCATGCGCGACAAGGTCGAGATCGACTACGTCACGCCGCTTCCGAGCGCGTTCACCAAACCCAAGGCCGCCGAGCTCCTCGGTGATTTCCTCGACAAACGCCGCATCAAGCTCGAGGCCGATTTCTCCCTCGCCCGGGTCGATCAGTCGGCCAAGAAGATCGTCTCCTGGGACGAGCGCGAAATTCCCTACGACTTGCTCGTCACGGTGCCGACCAACATGGGTGACCCCGTCATCGGCGCCTCCGGCATCGGCGACGAGTTCAATTACGTGCCGACCGACAAGCACACGCTGCTTTCCAGCGTGGCGCCGAACATCTTCGCGATTGGCGATGCGACCGATCTGCCGTCCTCCAAGGCCGGTTCCGTCGCGCATTTCCAAGCCGATGTGTTGATCGAGAACGTGCTCAGCGTCATTGCCGGCCGCGCCCCCGAGGCGAAGTTCGACGGTCACGCCAACTGCTTCATCGAATCGGGTGACGGCAAAGCGCTGCTCATCGACTTCAGTTACGACGTCGAGCCCCTGCCGGGCCACTACCCGTTGCCGCTGGTCGGCCCGATGTCGCTGCTCAAGGAGACCCGCCTCAACCACCTCGGCAAACTCATGTTCAAATGGGTCTACTGGAACATGCTCCTCCCCGCCCGGCCGATGCCGGTCGGTCACCACTTCAGCATGACCGGCAAGAGCGCCGCCTGAAACCAAACCATCAATCCTCAATCCACCACCGCCATGTCCACCCGCACCATCAATAACAAGACCATCGACTTCGACGCCGACGGTTTCATGACCAACCACAAGGACTGGGATCTCGAGATCGCCAAGGTCCTCGCCGCCGAGGAAGAAATTCCCGCGCTCACCGACCGGCACCTTGTCGTCCTGAGCTTCATGCGCCAGGAGTTTGAATCCAAGGGCGACGGCCCGAGCATGCGCAAGCTCACCAAGGAGAGTGGCGTGCCCACCAAGGAGCTTTACGCCCTCTTCCCCGGCGGCCCCGCCAAGAAGGCCGCGCGCATCGCCGGCATCAAGAAACCCCACGGCTGCATCTGATCCCCCGCGCCGGGCCGCGATCCCCGCCGCCCGGCGCCCACCCTCCACGTCAAATCTCCCCGCCATGTCCTCACCCGATAAAATCAAAAAAGTCTCGATCATCATCTCGCGCGGTTCACTCGAGGGGGTCTACCCCGGCCTCATCATGGCCAACGGCGCCCGCATGGAAGGCATCGAAGCCAACCTCTTTTTCACCTTCTTCGGCCTCTACGCCATCCTCGAAAAATACCAAGATACGCTGAAGGTCGCCACGGTCGGAAATCCCGCGATGCGAATTCCCGATGCAAAGGGATTTCCGCTCCCCACTTTCCTCGGTGCGCTGCCCGGCATGTCCGCCTTCGCGACCAAAATGATGCAAAAGGAAATGGAGAAGCTCGACATCCCGCCCGTCAGCGAATTCACGCAGATGATCTCCGATGCCGGTGGCAAGATCTACGCCTGCAAGGCCACCGTCGACATGTTCCATCTCTCGCCCGACGACTTCGTGCCGCACATGGACAAGGTGCTCACCGTCGGCGATTTCTACGAGCTGGCCGCGGGCGGCCAGATCATCTTCACCTGAGCGCAGGTGGGTGCCCCGGCGCTCGTCGCCGGGATACATGGCGAGCCTCGCCGCTTCGACCCGGCGGGGCTCTTGGTTTGCACCGCGACGACGCCCCGTCGCCGCCCACCGCGAAGGCGGGCGGATGCGCGCGGGGGCGTTCAATCTGTCCCGTGAAAACCATGCGGTGCGCGTTGCTCGCGAGCCGCCTGGCTCTCGTCCCACCGGCGACCAAACCGGAATCGCTCAGGTTTTCCCAGCCCGATCCTCCTGATCCCACCGCCAACGCCGTCGGCGACGCGAGCGAACACCGGCTGGAGTGCTTGGGCAGCTTCCTGATGATCGAAGTCAAACGGATGCTTGCCGCGCTGGGACCTGAGCTGTCGTGTCGGCGCGGCACTTGACAAACTTCGCCCTGCCCCGGCCTATTCCCGACAATCGCGTGTAAACGATGCGCTCGAACGCTATTTCCCCAAAGACCGGGCTGGCGGCGACTCGGCCAACGGCGGGAGGGGGCTGATCCGCGTCTCCTGCGTGTTGCCACCAAAGTCAGCCCCTCCGGGCGCTTGCCTGTGGAAGGCAGGTGTTCATCTTGGTGACCATGCGAAAAAGACTCCTGATCCTCTTCGTCCTCGCCGCGACCGCAGCCCTCGGAAGCGAAGCGGCTAGGATTTCCCCGGTCGATGCCGCGGCCATGGTCTTCAAGGGGGACGCGGTGCTCGTCGATGTCCGCGAAGCCTCCGAATGGACCTCGACGGGCGTTGCGGCCCCCGCGCTGCTGCTTGCCAAGAGCGATTTCGACCGCGCGCAAATCGTCTGGGCTCCTTTTCTCGCCGACTTCGACAAATCCAAGACGCTAATTCTCTACTGCCGGAGCGGCCGACGCTCGGGCCTCCTTGCCGCCACACTCGCCGCCCGGGGCTACAAGGCGCTCAACGGAGGCGGGCTCGCGGGGTGGGAACGGGCGGGCCTGCCCGTGCGCAAGGTCGCGCCGGCATCGAAATAGCTTCACGGTTCGCCCGCCCTCGCTCACGACACCCGCCCTTTTCGATGCCAAACGCCTCCGCCATTCCGCCGCCCGTTCCTGTTTTCAGGACGGCACGACGGTGGAGCCTGCTTTTTCTTGCCGGCTGCGGCTTGTTGCCCGTTTCGCTCTTCCCCGCCACCACCGGACCCTGGTCCTTGACCGTGCGCGCCGAGAACGACCTGCCGGCCAACGTTGATCGCTATTACTCAAATGGCGTCAGCCTGGCCTTCACCCGTTGCGTGCACGATGACGACGCGATTTGGCCGCGCTTGCTCCGGCTGCCCGGACTCAACCGTCCCGGCCAACTCGCCCAAGGAGGCGAAATCGGCCAGATCATGGTCACTCCCGCCGACACCCAGCTGACGAACCCCGACCCGACAGATCGTCCCTATGCCGGGCTGCTCTATGTGGCCGTGTCGTGGCAACGGTTGGACGAACACCACTACACCGCCCTGAAGTTCATCACCGGCGTGGTGGGCCCCGAGTCGCTGGCGGAGCAAACCCAGAAAGCCGTTCACCGCATGATCGATGTGCCGCAACCCCGCGGCTGGGACCACCAATTGCGGACCGAACCAATCTTGAATGTCGTTTACGAACAGCGCTGGCGCGCCCAAAATTGGGGCCGCCCGGAAAGCTGGGGTGGTGACCTGCTGTTCGTCGGCGGTGCCATGCTCGGCAACGTCCTCACCCAGGCCCATGGCCAGATCCAGTTCCGTCATGGCTGGCGCGTGGCGCAGGACTTCGGCGCCTCGTTGATTCGCGGCATCGGCGCATTGCCGCCGGCCCGCGACCACGCCCGCTGGGGCATTCACGGCTACGCGGGGCTGGGCGGTCTCGCCATCGCGCGCAACATCACCCTTGACGGCAACTCGATCCGCTCCGGTCCCCGGGTGAACCGCCGGCCCTATGTGTCCGCTGTCGAGACCGGTCTGGTCGTCCGCGGCCGCGGTTGGCAGGCCACGGCTTCGTGGGTGGTCTGGGGAAGGGAATTCACGGGCCAATCCCGGCGGTCCGAGTTTGGCGCCCTCGCCTTCACCGTTTTCCGATAAGGACCCTTCGAACTCCGTCCCGATTCCGGATGACCCCTGTTTGTTCTGGCGTCACGTCGGGGGGCAAATTAACCTCCCCCCTCGCTTACAAAACAACCCATGTCATCCTCCCTCCCGGCCGCCGTGCTCCAAGAGCTCACCCACCAATTCAACCACGAGTTGCTCGCCGCTCAAAGTTACCTCGCGCTTTCGGTGTGGTGCGAAGCCCAGAATTTCTCCGGTTGTGCGGCCTTTTTCGCCAAGCAGGCCGGCGAGGAACGCGAGCACGCCGACAAGATCATCGCCCACTTGCTCGATCGCGGCGCCCCGGCGGCGATCGCCGCCATGGAAGCGCCCCGGCAAAAGTTTTCCTCCCTCGGCGACGTCGCCTTGCACGCCCAAGCCTTGGAGCAGGCGAACACCAAGGGCATCCACGCCGCGCTCGACGCCGCCGTTGCCGCCAAGGATTATCCGGCCCAAGTGCTGCTGCACTGGTTCGTCAGCGAGCAAGTGGAAGAAGAGGCTTGGGCCTCCAAGATGGTCGCTCTCGTCCAGCGCGCCAATTGCGCCGGCGGCCTTTCCAGTTTCGACCGGCACGTCAGCGACCTGCTCAGCACCGGCAAGTAGGGCTCCATCCGCCGAATCGATCGCTAGTCGCAAAGCCGCCGGCGGCACCCAACCAGACGCCGCCATGTGCGCCTTTATCTCCTTGCCCGGAGTTGGGTTACGGGCACCCCGGCGCCCGTCGACTCAGCTTCCGCGCCTTTGTGTCGATAATCCAGGTGCATCGTCCGACTCGTTCTGATTCGGGCGGGGCAAAATGGTAAACGTCAACCCAGGCTTTTCGCTTCCGGCGCGGCTCGACATCGTTCAGCCGTGCAACGACGCGTGCCGTCATTTTCGGCGGCTGCGCGACGACGGGTGGTCTGAATACGGCTTCTGCAACAATCCTCGCTCACCCTTCCATGCCAACCCGGTGCGCGGGGGCCGGGATTGCCAGCACTACCAACCGGGCAACGGCGGAAAGGAAGACCCACCGGCCTCCGGCGAATAGATTGCCGGTCAAACCGGAGCCTGCGGGCGGGCGTCCCTTCAGGGCTTCCACTTGAGCAACCGTGCGGCTTGGACGAGGCAGACGCAATCCTCGCCGTCTTCGGTGTGCATCCAGTGGAGTTCGAGTTCGGGAAACGCCTTGTCCATGGCCCGGCGCAGACCACCGACCTCCAGCACCACGATGCCGTGCGGCTGGAGCCGGCTGCGCGCCTGGCGCAGCAGCTTGCGAATGACGTCGAGTCCATCGCGTCCGCCATCGAGGGCCATCGCGGGCTCATTCTTGAATTCTTCGGGCATTGACCGGAGTTCCCGCGTCGGCACATACGGCGGATTGGAAATGATCACGTCGTATTTCACCGGTTTCACCGCATCGAAAACATCCGAGCGGTGCAGCGTGATACGCCGGGCGAGATCGTGCTGCGCCACATTGAAGTTCGCCACCGCCAAGGCATCGGGTGACAGTTCGATCGCATCGACCTTGGCCCGGGGAAACTGGTGCGCCAGCAAGACCGCCAGGCAGGCCGATCCGGTGCACACATCGACCACGCGCTTCACGGGTTTCTTCGCCGGCAACCATTGCAGGACTTGCTCCGGCAACAACTCGACAAAATAGGACCGCGGAATGATCACGCGCTCGTCCACGTAGAACCGGTGCCCGCCGAGAAACGCCTCGCGCGTCAGATACGCCGCAGGCACGTGGTCATTGATCCGGCGCCGGAAGATCTCCTCGATCCGCCCGGCTTGCTCCGGGTCCACTTTCCGCCGCAACACACGGCGCGGGCTGTCCAGCGACAGATCCAGGGTGGAGAGCAACAGGTAGAGCGCCTCGTCGTGGGCGTTGTCCGCCACCTGGCCCAGGGCGACCCGGTGGCGCGTGTAGCGCCGCCGCGCCCAGTCCAGCCAGTCGCCGATCGTTTGGGGTCGGGGGGGCATCGTTCAGGTTTTTTCCACCGTGTGGGGGTGGTTGCCAAGGTGCTCCGGGCAATAACATTCCTCGCCGGCGCATTGGGAACAGTAGCGAAAATCCAACTGCGGGTGCGTGAGGTCGGTCTTGCCGCAAGCGAAACAGCGGTGGCGGGGTTCGCGCTCGTCGGGACGGGCCGCGACCGCGCGGGCCTGGTGCTCCATCCGCCGCCGCCCCGTGCGGATCCGGTTGATGATGTCGCCGGCGAAAAACAGCAGGAAATTTCCGATCGCGGCGAGCACGGCCAGACGCACCGACCATGACCCCATGACCAGGGTGTAGCCATAGCCGATCCACTGGATCAGCGCCAACCACTTGATCTTCACCGGCAGAATGAAGAACAGGAGCATCTCGAAATCCGGATTCAGCAGCGCGAAGGCCAAAAAGACGCTGCCGGCGAGAAACAGGTTCGTCGCGTAGTGATAGGGAAAGAGAAACGCCACGACCATCGTGAGCAGCCAACCGGTGAGGAGAAACAGGTTGTAGCGAAACACCCCCCAATGGCTTTCGAGTGCGCCGCCCATCATCCAGAACAGATACCAGGCGAAGGCGATGAACACCGGGTGCGCGTTGGGCGGAACCAACAGAAAGGTCAGCATCCGCCACACCTCGCCCTGCAGGACGGCCAGCGGCAGCAAGGCGATGCGCTCGATCTCAAAAAATCCGAGAAACGAGACGCTCCAGAAAAAGACCTGTCCGATCACCAGGTAGAGCGAAAGGTTCGGAATCGCGTAACGTCCGAAGATTCGTTCGAGTTGTTTGACAACATCCATGAAAGGGAATTTGCAGCCTGCGCGACGGTGCGCAAGCGCCGACGGTTCCGCGCCACTCGCCGGGCAACCTTCGGTCGGCCTATCTGGCCGGCAGCTTGGCCGCGATGGCCTCGAGCACCGGCTTCTTTTCTCCCATGAGCTGCAGGTCCGTCACTTCATCCAGCAGCGCGCGCGCCTCCACGATCCGATCGAGCTGCACCAGCACATTGGCGCGGTGCAGCTTCACGAGCTGCTTGGTCGCGGTCGTGGTGGCCCGGCCGCCGAGCCTTTCCCACACGCCGAGGGCTTCCTCCCAGCGCGGCGGCTCGACTTCATAATAGGCCTTCGCGTGCTGGTAGGCATAGGAGAAGTCCCCGGCCGCCAGATCTGATCCGCGCTGGAAAGCCTCCAGCATCGCCTTGTCGAGGGCCGCCCGCGTCCACTCGCCGCTCAGGATGAAATCGTCGCGCCCCGCCAGCA
>JAUXOH010000157.1 GCA_030682505.1 Candidatus Didemnitutus sp.
CCAAGACCGAATACCCCGATGGCAACCCACCGGGCTGTTTCCTCGATAACTTCGACTTCATCGGCGATCAGATAGTCTTCCAAACGACTCCGAACCGCACCCGCCGCGACCCGTGGACTGAACGCGACGTGTTCTTCAGCAGATAAACGCAGCACGTAACTATCCGCCAGAACCTTGCCCTTTTGATTTAGCCAGAGGCCGTAGGCGAAACTCCCTGCAGAAATTCTCAATTCCTGGGTGAACTGACCGTTGAGAAATGTATTAGCATCAGGTCCGCTAATTCGCAATACGGCTGATGTATCGCTTAACTCGCTAACCGTAAAATAGATGGGTTGCATTGTGCCGGTGGTAAATGAGGGCTTCTGCCGGTCTACCACAAGTTTTGATTATCAAAGTGGCCCGTGGGAGTTGACGAAATTTCGGAACATCATACCGCTAGTGCAATCTAACTTTTCACTTCTCCCGCCTAGCGGGAGTTTTGGGGTAACTAAGAAAGCAATGGCGGGCCGCTTAGGGGTAGGCGGCCCGCCTATTCTTTGTCTGGCTGGAACACACCACCGCGTGACTTAATCCGGGCCATTTCGTTGGCTAAAATGATGCGGTTTCGGAAATTCCGTCGTGCGCTTCGGTGGCGGCTTGATTAACTGACTTTCACCCAATGAAAGCACCAATTCGTGTCGCAGTAACGGGCGCCGCCGGCCAGATCGGTTACTCCCTCCTTTTTCGTATCGCGTCAGGCGCCATGTTTGGCCCCGACCAACCGGTGATTCTCCAACTGATCGAGGCTCCGATCGAGAAGGCCATGAAAGCGCTCGAGGGCGTGGCCATGGAACTGGATGACTGCGCCTTTCCCCTGCTGAAGGGCATCGTGCAAACCGATGATGCCAAAATCGGCTTCAAGGATGCCAATTGGTGTCTCCTGATTGGGGCGAAGCCGCGCGGACCGGGCATGGAGCGCGCCGATCTTCTCAAGGACAACGGTCGGATCTTCATCACGCAGGGACAGATCATCGACGCGGTGGCCGCGGAGGACGCACGCATCGCCGTCGTGGGCAATCCCGCCAATACGAACTGCATGATCGCCGCTTCCCAAGCCAAGCGTCTGCCCGCTGATCGCTTCACTGCCATGGTGCGCCTCGACCAAAATCGCGCGCAAACTCAGCTCGCCAAGAAGGCCGGGGTTGATCTCACCACCGTCAAAAACATCTTCATCTACGGCAATCACAGCCCGTCCATGTTCCCCGCCTTTGCTCACGCCACCATCGGCGGGCGGCCCGCCACCGAGGTCATCACCGACTCGGCTTGGTTGCAGGGACCATTCTGCGAAACCGTCGGCAAGCGCGGCGCAGCCATTATCGCCGCCCGCGGCGCATCATCCGCTGCCTCGGCCGCCAATGCACTCGTCGATCACGTCCGCGAACTCGTCACGCCCGGTGCCATCCATTCCATCGCCGTCAAATCGAACGGGGTCTATGGCTTTGATGCCAATGTCTGGGCCGGGGTCCCCGTCCGCACGACCACACCGGGCTCCTACGAAGTCATCACCGACTACAAGATGGACGATTTCGCCAAGTCCAAGCTCGCCGCGACCAACAAAGAACTGGTGGAAGAGCGCGCGTTCGTCGCCGACTTGATCCCCTGACCCACTCTTCTGGCCATACGCTAAGCGGCGGTCGCACCGACCGCCGCTTTGTTTGGCGAAGATACCCAGCGAAGGCCGTTCACGCCGCCACGGGGGGCGCGCCGCGATTGTTGCGGAAGAGGTTGACCAGTCCCACGATCACCAACACGGGGATCCAAATGGGCGAGAGTGCGATGGCGAGCCCGAGCAACACGGCCGCCAGCACCGCCACCAACGAGACGCCCACCGCCCCAAGCACGGCGGCGGCGACGAGGCTCACCAGCAGCGCCACGAAGAACAGCGGGCTCAGTTTGATGGCAATGAGCACCAAGGCCGCGAGGAGCAGAATCTTCAGGAAAGTGTTCATATTGGAAAAACACCAAGCCCGGACCGAAGTTGCAGGGATTCTAGTTTCCCACTTCCCGCAGGACGCGCAGGTCGTTCTTGATCTCCGGAATCGCCAGTTGGATTTCCTCCTCAAAGGCCATCCGGTCAAAGACGCGGCCGGTGGTCGCCTCCAGCACCGTCCAGGCGTCCAATTCGACAAATTCGTTTTCGTCGTCCGCCGCGAGGGCTGATCCGCTGAATCCGAGCCCGTAGGCTTTGCTGAGATAATTGGCGAGCGCCACGATCGCGACCTGTTGCCGGTGTTCTTCCGGAGCTTCATTCGGCCGGTGATGGTGCAAGGCAGTGCTTACCACGACGGCAGGCAGTCCGCTGCGTTCGAGATAGATTTCGCCGGCCTCGCGGTGCGATAAACCCAATTGACTTCGTTCGAGGTCGTCCAGGGGCCGGGTCTGATTCCACGCCGCAATCATCACCACCGCGTATTCGTCGGGGCAAGCCACCGAAAGGACGATCTTGCCGACGTCGTGCAGCAAGGCGGCCAAGTAGAGCACGGGGTCGTTGCCCAAGCTCAGCCGTCGTTCGATTTGTTCGGCGAGGGTGGCCGTGGCCAACGCGTGGATCCACAAATGCCGCCAGTCAAACCCGGGGGCGATCGAGCGGGAATCGCGCAAAGTGTAAAGCGCCCGCGCCAAGGTGCGCACGCGCATCATCCCCAGCAGTTGCACGGCGTGCTTGAGGTCTTCAATAGATTGTTCCGGACGCAACGCCGCGGAATTTGCCATCCGGGAAATCCGCACACACAACGCCGGATCCTTGCCGATCGCGGCCACGACTTCATCCAGATCCACATCTTCTCGCGACGCCGCCTGCAGGAATCCGCGCGCGAGGGACTGCAAGGCCGGGATTTGCTTCAGCTCTGCCAGCGAGTCCATCGTCTGCTCACGTCGGAGCGCAATCTCGGCATCCCCAACGGCCATTACCAGTGCAGTCTCTTCGACCGGTCGCATCACGATTTCGGCCAAAGCGACGCGGGCCGCGTCTGCCGCTTCGCGACGGGCAGCGTGGGGGTCAACGCTCTGCGTCGGCTCGCTGACCACTGGCGCCAGTTCGAGAATCACGACTGGCGGCTCTTCAACGGCGGCAGCAGGCAAGGCTCCGCCATCACTCCACAGGAGTGCCCACCAACGGTGCAGGACCGCTTGGAAAGAATCTTTCATATCGCCTTTCCCTACATCGACCTCCGCCGATCCGCCTTTACGTCTGTTTGTTCCCTGTTCGGACTCTCCCGGTCTTTTTTATCTAAAAATATCCCAAGTCAGTAGTGTCCGGAATTAACCCAGCGGTCTAGAACAGGTTAGGAATATCATCCGTGAAGTTGCTTGTAGCAAGATGTATAGAACGTGGCGCAAAGAGTTCTGCGACAGGCACCTTCTCGAATGGAGTGACGGAGAGGACT
>JAUXOH010000020.1 GCA_030682505.1 Candidatus Didemnitutus sp.
GTAGGTCTCGGCGTTGTCAAAAAAGTTGACGCCCGCGCCGTAGGCGGCGTGCAGCAGATCACGGGCAACCTCCGTGCTCACTTGGTTGCCAAAGGTCACCCACGCGCCGAACGAGAGCGCGGAGACCTTCAAACCCGAGGAACCGAGGCGGCGATAAGGCATTTCCATGACCCGACCTTGGAGCACGCGGAGGCGTTTGTCTAACGCGAGTTGATTTCCGCGAGGAATTTTTGCGCGGCGCGGTGGTCCGCCTGCACGAGGCTGTGGCTGGCGGCGTGCACGCAGACCTCGACCTCGGCCCCGGCGTCGCGCAGCAGGCGGGCGAGCCGTTCCGGGTGGTCGGCCGGCGTGATGGGGTCGAACTGGCCGGAGGAGATCAGGACGCGCTTGCCCGTGAGCGGCGGGACGGAGGCGGGTTGCAACACGACCATCGGGCGCAGCAGCACGGCGGCGGCGAGCGACTCGGGACGAAGCATGAGGAGCGAGGCCGCCATGTTGGCCCCGTTGGAGAATCCCAAGGCCGTCAGTCGCGCGGCGTCGAAGCTGTGGTGCCGGGCGGCCGCGGCGATGAAGTCCGCGAGCTCCTCGACTCGCCTGGCGAGGTCGGCGAAATCGAACACGCCCTCGGCGAAGCGACGGAAAAACCGCGGGGCGCCGCGTTCCAGCACATTGCCGCGCGGGCTGAGGAGCGCTGCGCCCGGCGAGAGCTGCCGCCCGAGGAGGAGGAGTTCATTTTCCGACCCGCCCGTGCCATGCAACAGCAACAGGGGGGCGGCGGCGGGATCCGTGCCGGCTTCGTAGAGGTAGGTGTGGGTGAAGGGAGGCAAAAAGGGAAGGAGGTGGTGCGGTGCGCGTCCAACATAGGAGACAAAGCTAGTCGATTTCTGGCAAGGCAGCTTCGATTTCGGCGCGGTGCGGCTCCAGGTGCGGCGGCAGCGACAAGCGCGTGCCGAGGGTCGCGATGGGTTCGTCGATCGCAAAGCCCGGTTGATCCGTGGCGATCTCGAACAGCACCCCGCCCGGTTCCTGGTAGTAGATCGACTTGAAGTAGGCGCGATCGATCACCGGGCTGACCGCGACGCCCTGCGCCGTGAGTTGGGCGTGCGCCTCTCGCTGCGCGTCGTCATCGGCGACGCGGAAGGCGATGTGGTGCACCGTGCCCGCACCGCTGAGACCCCGCGGCAGGCTGGGATCGGTCAGCAAGTCGACATAGGTCCCGGGTCCGCCGTCGGCCACCGTGTAGCGGGTGCGATCGCCGGCCGTGGCGGATTTACGATAACCCATCGAGGCCGTGAGCAAGGCGGCCGTCGCCCGGGCGTCGGCCAACGCCAGCGTGGTGCTGTGGAATCCGCACAGGCCAAACTGGACGGGAACGTCAGCCGAGGGCGCCGGGGGGCGGGAGTCGGACTCAAGGGTCGCAACCAATTCCAAGCGCAGGCCGTCCGGATCCGTGAACTCCAATCCGTCCTCACCGAAACGGGTCGTCAGGGGAGTCGAGTCGACCTCGAGCCGACCCAGGCGCTCCTGCCAATACGGCAGCGCGGGGGCGGGAATGGAAAACGCCGTCGCCATCGCGTGGCCGACGCCCGGACGACCCCGCCGGAGCCCCTGCCACGGAAAAAACGTCAGCGCGGTGCCCGGTGAGCCCACCACGTCGCCGTAGTAAAGGTGGTAGGTGCCGGGGTCGTCTTGATTGACCGATTTCTTGACGAAGCGCAGTCCCAGCACGCGCGTGTAGAAATCGCGGTTCACTTTCGGGTCCGATGCGATCGCCGTGATGTGGTGGAGGCCGAGGAGGTTCATGTCAGTAATACTTCGAGATTGAAATAAGCAGAAAAACAAACTCAGGCGGGGAGCCCGATCTTTTTGCAGAGGCGACCCAGATCGAGGAGTTCGGTCGAGGAGAGGCGGTGCATTTCGCCGGAAACCTTGGCGACGATTTTCGGAAAGAGCTCGGCGATGAAATTCGTTCCGGTGGGAGTGAGCTTCACGACCACAAACCGCCGGTCCGCCGGATCGCGTTCGCGGATCACGTAGCCGGCCTTTTCCAGATTGGCGACGACCAAGGTCAGATTCCCTCCGCTGCGCAGGAGTTTCTCCGCCAACTCTCCCTGGCAAAGCGGACCCAGATGATGCAGCGCTTCCAGCACGCCAAACTGCGTGCTGGTCAGGCCATGAGGGATGACGGCATGCACGCGGGTGGAGACCGACTCGGATGCGCGCTGGAGCTTGATGAACGCATTGAGCGCGTTGATTTCGTCGATGGTGCCCTGGTGTCGCGTTCCCATGACCACAGGGAATGCAAGACTAACCCTTTGATGTCAAATTAACATTGGAATGGAGGGCGGGATACGTGGCGGCACGGGGGTGATTGTGGCGTGGCGAGCACGCCAGCTACCGGTGGGAGATGTAGGTTGCGCGCTCGCCGCGCAACGGATCGAAACAAACGCACGTGGCGTGGCCAGGTCGGGAAAACGCACGTGGCGTGGCCAGCACGCCACCTACCGGGGAACGAACCACCGACCGGGGAACGAACCACCGTCGGGCGAAGGTAGGTTGCGCGCTCGCCGCGCAACGGATCGAAAAAAATGCACGTGGCGTGACGAGCACGCCACCTACGCGCGCAATGGGTCGGGAAAAACCGCGCCCCAATCCAAAAAACGGTGCATTTTTGCCCCATTGGCGGCGTTGCCGGCCGTGACGGCCCTGCGCAATTTCACGACATGACGTCGTGGAAACACGATACGGGCCCCAACGCACTGCGCCGGCGCCGTTTTTCCGTGCCGCACGCAGACTACTTCATCACGCTCTGCGTCCAACCGCGCCGACCGATCCTGATCCCCGCGGTCGCCGTTGCCCTGCTGGCTGAAGCGCAAGACCTCGCCGCTGACGGCACCTGGAACCTGCGCTGCCTGACCGTCATGCCGGACCACGCGCATCTCTTCATTACCCTCGGCGAGCGACTCCCACTCTCCCGGGCGGTGGCGCGGCTCAAGACCAAGACGCAGGCGCTTGTCCGCCGGCACGAGGGCGACTGGCAGGAGAATTTCTATGATCACCGGCTGCGGCCCGGGGATTCGGTGGAAAGCGTAATCCGATACCTCCAGCTCAACGCCTATCGCTCAGGGCTGGCGCAGCCGGAGGAGACGTG